>NZ_JARESQ010000019.1:0-170649 GCF_046028085.1 Paraburkholderia sp. RL17-380-BIE-A | reverse complement strand
TTTTGATCGTTTTCTCGCCACGCTCGGCTATCCGAACTGGGAAGAGACGCAAAACCCGGTGTATCGCCTGTTTCTCGCATCGTAGAGCGGCTCGGGGTTTACCTTGACGTAGTGCGTGCCGCGCGACGAATGAGTCGTGCAGCGAATGCGCCACGAGCCCTGCCTGGACGGCGTTAGAGCCGAATTGTGCCCGCGGCCGTGTGCGGCCAATCAAGCCCTTTATCTCCAAACGCGATACGGCCTATCCACCGTATCGCGTTGCGCGATATAGCGCGTAGTCGCGAAACTGAGTGCAAATCTAACGCCGCATTCAGGAGACAATTCATGCGCACTCAAGTCGGCATCATCGGTGCCGGGCCTGCGGGGCTGCTGCTTTCCCATCTTCTTCAATTGCGTGGTATCGACTCCGTCGTGCTGGAGTCGCGTGCTCGCGATCAGATCGAATCCACCATCCGCGTCGGCGTGCTTGAACAAGGCACGATGGACCTGTTGACCGAAGCCGGTGTCGGCGCCCGCATGAAGGCCGAAGGCGCGCTGCATCACGGCTTCGAGCTGGCGTTCGAAGGCAAGCGGCGCCGCATCGATCTGACCGGACTCACAGGGCATTCGATTACGGTCTACGCACAGCACGAAGTGATCAAGGATCTCGTCGCGGCACGTATGGCCGACGACGGCAAGCTGCGTTTCAGCGTGTCGGACACGTCGATTTACGGCATCGATACCGACCAGCCGTCGATCCGTTATCGCCACGAGGGTGAAGCGTACGAATTGCAATGCGACTCCGTGATCGGCCGCGACGGTTCGCAGGGCGTGTCGCGCGCGTCGATTCCGCAGACATTGCGCAAGGATTTTGAACGTGTGTACCCGTTCGGTTGGTTCGGTATCCTGTGTGAAGCGCCGCCGTCATCGGATGAATTGATCTACGCGCGTCACGAACGCGGCTTCGCGCTGATCAGCACGCGCTCGCCGAACGTGCAGCGCATGTACTTCCAGTGCGACCCGAAAGACTCGGTGGAGAATTGGTCCGACGACCGGATCTGGGCGGAACTGCATGCACGAGTCGATTCGCACGATGGCCGACAAATCGTCGACGGCAAGATCTTTCAGAAGAACATCGTCGCCATGCGCAGTTTCGTGTCGAACACCATGCAACATGGCAGGCTCTTTCTGGCGGGCGACGCGGCGCATATCGTGCCGCCCACCGGCGCGAAGGGTATGAATCTGGCGGTGGCGCGCGCACAAAGCATCCGGCCGTCGCACACTCACGCATAGATGAAATCTTTCCCGGCGAATGCAGCGGGACGAAACGACAGCGGCTTATGTCCGCGCTGTCATTTTGCCGGGGTATGCTCTCCCTTTAGTGTGTTCTTCGAAAAAGGGGCAGAGGCAAATGCGGCGTGTCATATTCAACCAGAAGGGCGGGGTGGGCAAATCGACCATCGTGTGCAACCTGGCGGCCATCAACGCCAGCGAGAACCTGCGTACGCTGGTTATCGATCTCGACCCTCAAGGTAACTCCAGCCAGTATCTGCTTGGCAAAGAGGCCAGCGATCTCAAGCCCAACGTCGCGGACTTCTTCGAAACGGCCTTGAGTTTCAGCTTCAGACCGACGCCGGTCTCGACGTTCATTCACCGCACGCCGTTCGAAAACCTCGACGTGATGCCCTCTCATCCGGATCTCGACACGCTTCACGGCAAGCTGGAGTCGCGCTACAAGATCTACAAGCTGCGTGACGCGTTGAACGAACTGGACGAGTACGACGCGATTTACATCGATACGCCTCCGGCATTGAATTTCTATACCCGCTCCGCGCTGATTGCGGTCGAGCGCTGCCTGATTCCTTTCGACTGCGACGATTTTTCCCGCCGCGCCCTGTATACGCTGCTCGACAACGTCAAGGAGATTCAGCAGGACCATAACGCCGGCCTGGAAGTCGAAGGTATCGTGATCAACCAGTTTCAGCCGCGCGCAAGCCTGCCCCTTCAACTGGTCGAGGAGCTGATCAGCGAAGGCTTGCCTGTGCTGGCGTCGCGATTGTCGACTTCGGTGAAGATTCGCGAGTCGCATCAGTACGCGAAGCCGATGATTCACTTCGACCCGCGTCACAAACTCGCCCATGAATTCATGGCATTGCATCGGGAGCTGATTGGATAGTCTCAGGCATGCCTCGCTAGTCACGCGTGTCCGGATCGCTTTCGCGACTGAGGAATGAATCCGTTGATCATTCCGTTCGGCGGGCTCGTGAATGTGATAATCGGGCACGTTCACTCGCTAACGAGGTAATGCAATGCAGGTCTATGGCAGACGCAGTTCGATCAACGTACAAAAAGTGCTGTGGTGTCTCGCTGAACTGGGTTTCGCAGAAGGGCGGGAATTTTCGCGGATCGATGCCGGGCTCGAGTTCGGCGTGATCGACACGCCGCCGTATCGTGCGCTCAATCCGAACGGGTTGGTGCCCACGCTCGTGGATGGTGAGTGCGTGCTGTGGGAGTCGAATACGATCGTGCGCTATCTGGCCGCGAAATACGACGCGCAAACCTTGTTGCCGTCCGAACCCGCTGCGCGTGCCGATGTCGAGCGCTGGATGGACTGGCAACTCGGCACGCTCTGGGCAACGTTGCGCGTCGCGTTCCTCGGTCTGACGCGAGTGCCGGAGGAGCAACGCGACTATGACGCCATCGAGCGTTCATATCGCGAAGCAACGCGACTTCTAGGCATTGCCGACGCTGTCCTCGCGAAACACGACTATCTCGCGCAGGATCGCTTTACCGTGGCCGATATCGGAGTCGGCCTCGCGGCGCACCGCTGGGTGCATCTCGCTGAACGGTTTCCCAACGTGCTCCAGGCACCGCAGCCTTTGCCTTCGCTGGACCGCTGGCTTCAGGCGGTCAAAGGCAGGCCGGCTTTTTCCGTGGCGGTCGCTCCCTGATTTGGCGTGAGGCGTGGCGCATATGCGCCTCACTCGGTCAAAGCGTCGCGAAAAGGCGCGACCATAATCGCGCCGAACAGAATCCATTCGAATATGTAGTACGTTGGCCGATGCCATGCCTTTAGACGCTTTCTAACCCGTCGCACGGCATACAGATAGTTGAAAATGCGATTCAGAAACCCAATGCGATTTCCCGCTTCGTTCGGCGAGGCTGCCGTGCGAAGCTGAATGGCGGAAAACATCCGATTGAACGCGGCCGCCCAGCGAAAATACATTGTTCGGAGTGGAGAAGCGTTCGGAATGGAGACCGGGGCCGAGCCGCCGCACTCGCTGAAGCGACCGAGCCTGCGTGGTATAGCGCTCTGAATGACTGCTGCTCCGCAAAACAGGCACTGTGCGCGCCATGCAGAACAGTCCCCTCGTCCGAACAGAGAAAGCAGCGTTTTTTCAACAAATGCCTTTAGAAAACACCGGCTGCCCAACCGTTTTTCAATTGTAGTGGCAGCAGCAACAGTGAATTCAGGATTGTCGGATTTATCCGCCCGCGCCGGGCACCTACACTGTATTCACCGCTGCAACAACAGCCCCATCCGCAGCGCGTAGAAAGACAATCTCTGGAGGTGGTTTCATGAAGTCGCTCATTCAAGCTGTTGCTATCGCCGTTGTTCTTGCCGCGCCGGTAGCATCGTTCGCCCAGTCGTCCAATGACGCCGCGTCGCAAGCCGTGCAAGCGCAGGCCTCGGGCCAGCAACAATCGGCTCAAACGGACAAGAGCGGTTATGGCTCAGGCAGCCGTGGCACGTGGCAAGCGGGTTATGGTAACGACACGACGGTGAGTTCGTATTCGCCGCCGATCCGCAACATTCGTTAAGCAAACGACGAAGCGCGCGGCGAACACATCGCCGCGCGGGCGGATTGTTTTCTATGGCGCGCGCAACAGGGTCATTTCGTTGTGCAGCAGCGCCAGCAGATCATCATTACTAGGCCGCGTGCCCCAGTGCCGCGCGCCCGCTACTGACGCAATCGCGATCCACGAGTGAGGTGGAAACCATTCGCGCAGCAGTGTGCCATCCTGACGCAAACACAATTGGCCGGTCTGCTCGCTGTATTCGGCGCAGATCAGCGTGTCGTTGATTTGCGCGGTGACTCGGAGTGGATCGCTGCGTAGCACAATGTTGCTCCCGCGGATTAGGTGGCGCGCATGCGTGCGCGGCACGGTCGCGTCATCAACGCGACCGTGCCGCGTGCATCAATGATCGCCGTGACCGTGACCGTAGCCGCGATCGTCGCCATGGCCATGCCAGCCGTTATCGTGACCGCGCCAGTCGCCGTGCGGACCACGCGCCTCGTGCCATTCGCGTCCGTCGCGGTGACGCTCTTCCCACTCGCGCCGTTCCCAGTAGCGGTGGCCGTCGTAATAGCGCTCGCCGTACCAGCCCGGACTCACCACGACCACCGGCGGAGCCGGAGCATAAACCGGCGGCGGGGGCGGGGCATACACGGGTTCGGGCGCGTAAGCGACGCCGGGAATGCCGATGTTCACACCCACATCGACGTGGGCCAGCGCGACTGACGATGCGCCGATTCCGAGTCCCGCAACGATCGCCATGGACAGCCAGCGGTTTCGTGATTTGTTCATGTTGTATTTCCCGCTTCTACGATAGTGAGTGGAAAGTCTTGTGTGGCTCGCGCTCAATAGCGGTCGCGATCGTGATAGCGATAATGGTCATGATCGTGGTAACCGCCCTCGGGGACGACGATGCAACCGCTCAATGCACCGCCGAACGTGACGGCGAGAATGGCCAGCGCGAAAATTCTTTTCATGACGTTGCTCCTGTTTCCTTGTGACCCGAACTCTACTGACCGGCCGTATTTCCGGTGTGTTTGTGTGTAACAGGACGTGTCGATAGGCGCGTGTGGCGACAACGCGTGTACCGCGTAAGGGGCGCACGCCAGAGCCTGGTGAGAAGAGGGCGGATTATGCGGCGATCGGCGCGCAAGCCATTGAACGCACTGCAAATACAGCGTGATGGTCGACCCTCGCGCAAAGCGCTGCGGGCCGATCGGCGTGTGGATCGGCGGCACCCGGTCTCGTGGCGGGCAGGATTACCGCATCCATGCCGTACGGATACATTCAGTTGCAGACTAAGTTGCTGACCGGCGCTGTTGGCCGATTGAATCGCTCCGGTCGATTGATGATCCGCCGAAACATTGCGCGTGAGTGTCAGGACGTGGACAGTCGCCATTGGCGCCCGGCATGCGTAGCGACACGATTACGTCGATATCGACGCGGTGACGTCCGCGCGCGAACCTGGAACGTCGCGCGTGATAAGCACATGAAAAACAAGTCTTTTACGCGCGTCGCCAAGACTGGTTAGATCACGGGATCGACTGTCCGTCGGTCGATTCTGTTCAATCGCATTTCTTGCCGGTCAGCCATGAGCACACTTACCGAAGCGTTCACGCCGGATGCCGCGGCGCTCGCCGCGCGCCGGATGCCCTCGCGTGCTGTGCCATTGGAGTGGTCGCAGCGCGACGGCCGCAAGCTCGACGCCGATCTGCGCGAGGCGATCCACGCGGCCTTCACCGCGAACCCGTGCCTGAAGAGTTGGCCTGCCCAGGCGATCGACGCGCTGTGCGACGCCGGCCACCTTCGCACGTGGACCAATGGCGAGTTGATTTTCGCGCGCGACGAGCCGTGCGACGACATTCAGGTCGTACTGTCCGGCGCGATCGAAATGAGCTGGACCAACGCGGCCGGCGTCCGCGCGGTGGCGGTGTATATGTGGCCGAACGAGGTCATCAATTTCATTCCGGTTCTGGACCGGCGCGGTTCGATGCATGATCAGCGCGCGCACGGGTCGACCACGCTGTTCCACATTCCCGGTCAAGCGCTGTTCGATCTGTTCGCCCGCGAGCCGGTGCTGTTGCGTAACGTGCTGGATCTGATCTGCCTGCGCAGCCGCGCACTGCACGGCCGCATGAGCAGGGCTGCGCTGGCGGATTTTCGCGCGCGCATGGCGGACCAGTTGCTCGCGCTCGCCGAATGGCATGGCAGACAAACGGAGCGGGGCGTCGAGTTGACGATCAGACTCTCACAGGAGGATCTCGCGGCCTTGCTTGCCGCGTCACGGCAGAGCGTCAACAAGGAACTGCGCTGGCTGGTGCGCAACGGTATCGTCGACGTGCGTTATAGCCGCCTGACCGTGATCGACATGAAGGCGCTGCGCGAACTGAGCGAGGCCGCGTGAGAAGACTGATAACGATATAAAAAGCGCTTCTATCAAGTGTCCAAAGCGCGATAGATTCGCGGCGCCCACCCTGTCGATAATGACTCGTCGATTCAGACCTGTCCTGTCCTCAAACCGGGAGTTGCATCACATGTCGAACCTCAGTCTCGCGACGTCCAACGCACTGGACATTCATCCCGTCACTGGCCGCATCGGCGCGGAAGTTCGCGGCGTACGGCTGTCCGGCCAGCTCGAGCCCGCAACGCTCGAAGCCATTCGCGCGGCGTTGCTGCGTCACAAGGTGATCTTTTTCCGCGGCCAGACGCACTTGCAGGACGCCGACCAGGAAGCGTTCGCCAAGCTGCTCGGCGAGCCGGTTTCGCATCCCACGGTGCCGGTGGTGGACGGCACGGACTATCTGCTCGAACTCGACTCGCATCGCGGCGGCCGCGCGAATTCATGGCATACGGATGTGACCTTCGTCGATGCCTATCCGCAAGCGTCGATCCTGCGCGGCGTGACGATTCCGGAAGTGGGCGGCGACACGGTATGGGCCAACACGGCCACCGCCTATGACGATCTGCCGCCGCCACTCAAAGCGCTCGCCGAACAATTGTGGGCCGTGCACAGCAACGAATACGACTATGCGAACCACGCGAACGTCGGCGAGCGCGGGCGCGATACCGAGGCGTTGAAACGTTACCGCGAGGCGTTCGTGTCCACGCGCTACGAGACCGAGCATCCGGTCGTGCGCGTGCATCCGGAATCCGGCGAAAAGACCTTGATTCTCGGGCACTTCGTGAAGAGTTTCGTGGGCCTCACGCCGAGTGCGTCGGCGCATGTGCTCGAACTGCTGCAAGGCTACGTGACGCGGCTGGAGAACATCGTGCGCTGGCGCTGGCAGACTGGCGACGTGGCGATCTGGGACAACCGCGCGACCCAGCACTACGCGGTCAACGACTATGGCGACGCCCACCGGGTGGTGCGGCGCGTCACGCTGAAAGGCGATGTGCCGGTCAGCGTCGACGGCCGCCGCAGCTTCACGCGCAGTGTCGAACCGAGACCGGCGGCGAAGGCGGCCTGAGGGTCGCGCTCACCTCGATTGCTCGCGAGTGGTTTCGTTCAGCGCGCATGGCGCGGCTATTCAGTGGCGAGCTGCGCCGGCGCGGTTGTTTCCCGATAGCCGAGCCGCGTCGAGATCGCGAGGCCCGACTTTCTGAGCAGCGCGACGTAGTGCGACTTGGTGTCGGCGCCGCAACGCATGGTCGGAAATGAAATGGACAAACCGGCGATCACGCGGCCGAAGCGGTCGAACACCGGCACGGCGAGACACTGCAGGCCTTCTTCCTGTTCCTCGTTGTCCTCGCCGTAGCCTTGCTCGCGCACGCGCGGCAGGATGCTGAGCACGGCTTCGGCGGAGGCGAGCGTCTTTTGCGTCGACTTGCGGAATTCGACGTGGGAAAGCACTTCGCGCGCGTCGGCCGGTTCCATCCACGCGAGCAGCACCTTGCCGATCGCCGTGCTATGCAGCGGATTGCGCCGGCCGATGCGCGATTGCATGCGCAGCCCGTAATCGGCGTCGATCTTGTGAATGTAGATGATGGCGTCTTCGTCGAAAGCACCGAGGTGTACCGCCTCGCGCGTCGCCGCGCCGATACGGCGCATCTCGACGTCGGCCTCGCGGACCAGATCGACGCTTTCCAACGCTTTCGCGCCGAGTTCGAACAGACGGATGGTCAGCCGGTAGCGCTCGGTTTCCACTTCCTGCGTCACGTAGCCGAGCGACTTCAACGTCTGGATCACGCGATGCACGGTGGTCTTCGACATGCCGAGCCGCTGCGACAGTTCGCTAATGCCGATCTGTCCGCTGTCGCCGATCGCGCCGAGAATCGCGAAGACCCGGCCGATCGACGAGGCCGATTCGCCCTTGTCGCAAACCATGCCGCCCATGCCGCCGAAGTCGGCGTTCTCCGCGTCCTGTAGGTGGGCGGGGGCGTCGTCCTTGCGCTGTTTGCCTGTTGCTGCCATTGCCTTCTTCCCTGTCTATGCGTTGCCGCGCCGCCAACGCGCGTGTCGGCGACGCGCCGAGAGCATACCGCGTCCCGCGCGCGCTGCCGAGTCAACGCGCGAGCCAGCCGCCGTCCACCGCCAGTGTATGCCCGTGCACATAGTCCGAAGCGGATGACGCGAGGAACACGACCGGGCCCGCCAGGTCGTCCGGGGTGCCCCAACGGGCGGCCGGAATGCGGCCGAGAATCTCGTCGTTGCGCTGCGCATCGTGGCGCAAGGCCGCCGTGTTCGCGGTCGCCATGTAGCCTGGCGCGATCGCATTCACATTGATGCCTTGCGCCGCCCATTCGTTCGCGAGCAACCGCGTGAGCCCGAGCACGCCGCTTTTCGATGCCGTATAGGAGGCCACCCGTATGCCGCCCTGAAACGACAGCATCGACGCGACATTGATGATCTTGCCGCCGCTTCGCTGCTTGACGAACTGCCGCGCGGCGGCCTGCGAGAGGAAGAACAGGCTCTTCAGATTGACGTCCACGACCGCGTCCCAGTCGGCTTCGGTGAAATCGAGCGCGTTGTCGCGGCGGATGATGCCCGCGTTGTTCACCAGCACGTCGATGCGGCCGAAAGCCTCGACCGCGGCGCGCACGATGTCCTCGACCGGCGCGATCGAGCCGAGATCGGCGCGCACGTCCGCGAAGCGTCGGCCGGTTGCGGCCACGCGCGCGGGCGTGTCGCCGGCGTCGGCCCGGCTCACGCCGACAATGTCGCAGCCGGCGTTTGCCAGCGCGAGCGCCATGGCCGCGCCAAGGCCCGTGTTGCTGCCGGTGACGATGGCGACGCGGCCGGTGAGATCAAAGGTGTTCACGGTATTCATGCCCATGTCGTGCGCCGGGAGTTCCTGGCGCGAGAGAAGCAGTTAAGCGAGCAGCAAAGCGAGCAGTTGAAAATCGGGCGAAGAAAGCGACGAAGAAAGCGGCCCGTCAACGCAAGTCCCCAACGGCGATGTGATCCATGTCGCTGAACACCTGGTTTTCTCCGACCATGCCCCAGATGAACGTGTACGCCTGCGTGCCGACGCCGGAGTGAATCGACCAGCTCGGCGAAATCACCGCCTGCTCGTTGTGCACGAGAATGTGCCGCGTCTCGTTCGGCTCGCCCATCATGTGAAAGACGGCGGCGTCGGCGGCGACGTTGAAATAGAAATAGACCTCCATGCGGCGTTCATGCGTATGGCACGGCATGGTGTTCCACAGGCTGCCCGGTTCGAGCTTCGTCATGCCCATGGACAGCTGGCAGGTGGGCAGCACTTCGGGAACGATGAACTTGTAGATGGTGCGGCGGTTGCTCGTGGCGGGGTCGCCGAGCGTTTGCGGCGAGGCTTGCGCCAGCGTTATCGTGCGGGTCGGATACGACGTGTGCGCGGGGGCGCAGTTCAGGTAGAACTTCGCGGGGCGCGTGGCGTCGTCGCTGCCGAAGGCGACGGCCTGCGCGCCTTTGCCGATGTAGATCGCCTCTTCATTGCGCACCGTATGGCGCGTGCCGTCCACATCGACCCAGCCGTCGCCGCCGATGTTGATCGCGCCGAGTTCGCGCCGCTCCAGCAGATAACTCACGCCGATCGCCTTGCCGAGCGAGCCGGGCACTTCGACCGCGCGCGCCACCGGCGACACGCCGCCGACGATGATCCGGTCGATATGGCTATAGGTGAGTTTCAACGCATCGCGCTCGAACACCTGATCGACCAGAAACGCCTGGCGCAGCCCTGCGGTGTCGAGCGTCTTCGCGTATTCGCTGTTGATGGCCTGTCTCACTTCCATGGTGCTTTCTCCGCTCGGTTGGCGCGCCTTGCCGTCTCTCCAGGCAGGCGCCGTTCTGGGTTCGACTGTAGCGCAGAAATGCGGTCTCGGAACAGTGGTCCGAAAATAGTGCAATGCGTCACCATGACTGGCAAGGGTTTCAGAAGACGCACGGGTAAACGATAAACGCAAATTTCAATAGAAACGGAACGGCGTTCCTGAGGCGGTGCTATATTGCGCCGAAAGGGAGCAGCCCGGCTTAAGAACGGGACATTACCCCGGGTGATCCACCCGATAACTGGACGCAAAGTCCACGGAGGAGGCATGAAGCTCAAGAAGGCCATCGACCGCATTCCTGGCGGCCTGATGCTGGTGCCGTTGCTGCTCGGCGCCTGCGTCCACACGTTTGCGCCGGGCGCGGGCAAGTACTTCGGGTCGTTCACCAATGGGTTGATTACCGGCACCGTGCCGATTCTGGCGGTGTGGTTCTTCTGCATGGGCGCGACCATCGATCTGCGGGCGACCGGCACCGTACTGCGTAAATCCGGCACGCTGCTGGTGACGAAAATGATCGTGGCATGGATCGCGACGATCGTCGCCTCGCACTTCATTCCGATCGACGGCGTCAAGGCGGGGCTCTTCGCCGGACTTTCGGTGCTGGCGATCACGACCTCGATGGACATGACCAACGGCGGACTCTACGCGGCCGTGATGCAGCAATACGGAACCCGGGAAGAGGCGGGCGCGTTCGTGCTGATGTCGGTGGAATCCGGGCCGCTCGTCAGCATGATCATTCTCGGCGCGACCGGCGTGGCGTTCTTCGAACCGCGCCTGTTCGTCGGCGCGGTGCTGCCGTTTCTGATCGGCTTCGTGCTGGGTAATCTGGATGGCGAATTGCGCGAATTCTTCGGCCGTTGCGTGCATCCGCTGATCCCGTTTTTCGGCTTTGCGCTCGGTAACGGCATCGACCTCGGCGTGATTGCGAAAAGCGGCGTGCCGGGAATCGTGCTGGGTCTGGGCGTGATCGTGGTGACCGGTATTCCGCTGATTCTCGCGGACCGCTGGATCGCCGGCGGCAATGGAGCGGCGGGGCTGGCGGCTTCGTCGACGGCGGGGGCCGCGGTGGCCAATCCGGCGATCATCGGCGAGATGATTCCGAGCTTCAAGCCTCTGGTGCCTGCCGCAACCGCGATGGTGGCGACGGCCTGTCTCGTGACGGCGATTCTGGTGCCGATCCTCACGGCGCTGTGGGTGCGCCGGCATCATGCGCGCGACGCGTTGCGCGAGGAGTTCGCGGCCGCAAGCGCGCCGCCGCTCAATGAGCGGGACGTGCATGTGTAGGGCGGGTTGAAGCCGGCTCGCTTGCGTTCCTGATAGACGTAAGCGGGTTCAGGCGTCAGCAGGTCGCGCGATTGGCCTGTGGTTGCTTGCGCTTGCGGGTAGTGGCTGCGGGTTCGCCCGTGCTCATGACAATAAAAAAGGTCCGCGAGCGACGGCTCACGGACCCGGTGCAGTGTAACGAAGCGTTGGCGGAAGGCGGCGAAAACGCCGCCTGCGCGAACCTTAGACCGCCATCACAGATACGGCCTTGGTGACCAGGTAGCCTTCCATCGCTTCAGGGCCGCCTTCCGAGCCGTAGCCCGAATCCTTCACGCCGCCGAACGGCATTTCCGGCGACGGCGTAGCCGGCTGGTTGATCCACAGCATGCCGACTTCCAGTTGCTGCGACAGCAGATGCACATTGGCGAACGACTTGGTGAACGCGTAGCCGGCGAGACCGTACGGCAGACGGTTGGCTTCGGCGATCGCTTCTTCCAGTGTGTCGAAGCCGCGGATCGCGGCGATCGGGCCGAACGGCTCGTTGTTGAACACGTCGGCTTCGAGCGACACGTTGGTCAGCACGGTCGGTGCGAAGAAGTTGCCTTCCGAGCCCACGCGCTCGCCGCCCGTTTCCACCTTGGCGCCGGTTTTGCGGGCGTCGTCGAGCACCTTGCTCATTGCCGTCAGACGGCGCGCGTTGGCGAGCGGCCCGAGAGTCGTGCCCTCGGCAAGCCCGTCGCCCAGCTTGAGGCCTTCAGCGTGCTTGACGAGCGCCGCGGCGAATTCCTCGCGGATGCTGTTGTGCACGAGAAAGCGCGTGGGCGAGATGCATACCTGACCGGCATTGCGAAACTTCGCACCACCTGCGGCCTTCACGGCGAGCGCCACGTCGGCGTCTTCGGCCACGATGACCGGCGCGTGACCGCCCAATTCCATCGTCGCGCGCTTCATGTGTGCGCCGGCCAACGCCGCCAGTTGCTTGCCGACCGGCGTCGAGCCGGTGAACGTGACCTTGCGGATCACCGGATGCGGAATCAGATAGCTGGAGATTTCAGCCGGGTCGCCGAACACCAGGCCGACCGTACCCGCCGGCACGCCGGCTTCGACGAAGGCCTGCAGCAGCGCTGCCGGCGACGCCGGGGTTTCTTCCGGCGCCTTGACGAGGAACGAGCAGCCGCACGCGAGCGCGGCGCTCAGCTTGCGCACCACCTGGTTGACCGGGAAATTCCACGGCGTGAACGCCGCCACCGGGCCGATCGGCTCCTTGAGCACGAGTTGCTGCGCCGCAAGGTTGCGCGACGGCACGATGCGGCCGTAGACACGGCGGCCTTCGTCGGCGAACCATTCGATGATGTCCGCTGCCGCCAGCACTTCGACGCGCGCTTCGGCGAACGGCTTGCCCTGTTCCTGCGTCATCAGGCGGCCGATGTCCGACGCTCGCTCGCGCACCAGCGCGGCGGCGCGGCGCATGGTGTTGGCGCGCTCGTTGGCCGGCACTTTGCGCCAGGCTTCGAAGCCGCGCTGCGCGGCGGCCAGCGCCCGGTCCAGATCGGCAATGCCGGCGTGCGCCACTTTGCCGATGGCCTGGCCGGTGGCCGGGTTGATGACGTCGAGGGTCTTGCCGCTGGCGGCGTCGCACCACTCGCCGTTGATCAGAAGTCGGGTATCGGTATAGCTCGAAATGGCCATGCTGGGGTTCCTGTATAGGGGAAGACGACAGGCCGCGCGCGAGTGAAACATGGGGCTGAATCTGCGCGGGCCCTGGATGGACTGCCGATACCAATCATCTTATCTGATTGTGCAAAATCGCACCGACGGGCGGCCCGGCCGCGCCGCGCGGCACGCGTCTTGCGGCGCGGCTGGCGCGACAGCGGGAAACTGCCCAAAGCGGTGCCGCGCAAAGAAGCGTAGAGTCGAACAGCAGTGGCAGGAACCGGCGCGGACCCGCGGCCGTGGATGGTGCTGGAGGCCGGCTCGGGCAGGCAAAAGCAGAGAAAAGCAGGGAAAAAGCCGGCTCGAGCAGGCGAAAGCAGTACGCAAGGCGGTACGCGAAGCAGCGCGTTAGGCAACGTTCGCAGCGGCGAGCGAAACCCGGCGAATGCAGCCCAATCAACCCAGATGCACGAGGAATCGACATGCCAACCGGTACAGTGAAATGGTTCAATGACGCGAAAGGCTTTGGCTTCATCACCCCCGACGACGGCGGTGAAGATCTGTTCGCTCACTTCTCGGAAATTCGTTCCGAGGGTTTCAAGTCCTTGCAGGAAAACCAGAAGGTCAGCTTTGAAATCAAGCAGGGACCGAAGGGCAAGCAGGCGGCGGATATCAAGCCGGTCTGAACTGAAAGGCCGGTTCGCGCGTGACAGGCGCGCGGCCGGCCGGTATTTTCCTTAAGGTTTCCTTCAGCTTTGCTCCGTAGTATTTGCGCGATTACCCGCCGCCCGGCGGGCAAAATTTCTGATTTTTTGTCGTTACTGAACAGAAAGCGCCGATACGAGGCTTGCTGGAGCATCCATGAAAACCCTGTTCTTGCAGGCGCCGTCGTACGACGGCTTCGATGGTGGCGCGGGTTCGCGCTATCAGGCCAAACGCGAAGTCCGCTCGTTCTGGTATCCGACGTGGCTTGCGCAGCCCGCGGCACTCGTGCCCGATAGCCGAGTGCTCGATGCACCGGCAGATGGTCTGTCGGTGGATCAAACGCTCGACATTGCGCAGCAATACGATCTGGTGGTGATCCACACCAGCACGCCGTCCTTTCCCACCGACGCCCTGTTCGCCGAAGACCTGAAGAAGCGCAAGCCTTCCGTACTGATCGGCATGGTGGGCGCGAAGGTCGCCGTCGATCCTCACAATTCGCTGGTTGCCACCGAGGCGATCGATTTCCTCTGCCGCGAGGAATTCGACTTCACCTGTCAGGAAGTGGCCGAAGGCAAACCGTTCTCGCAGATCAAGGGCCTCAGCTATCGCGCCGCCGACGGTTCGATCGAGCACAACGAAGCGCGCCCGATCCTCGAAAACATGGACGAGCTGCCGTTCGTGGCGCCCATCTACAAGCGCGATCTGAAGATCGACAATTACTTCATCGGCTATCTGAAGCATCCGTACGTGTCGATTTACACGGGCCGCGGCTGCCGCTCGAAGTGCACGTTCTGCTTGTGGCCGCAAACCGTGGGCGGCCACCGCTACCGCACGCGCTCGGTCGAGAACGTGCTGGCCGAAGTGAAGTGGATTCGCGACAACATGCCCGAAGTGAAGGAGATCATGTTCGACGACGACACGTTCACCGATTTCAAGCCGCGCGTTGAGGAAATCGCCCGCGGTCTTGGGAAACTGGGCGTGACGTGGTCGTGCAACGCGAAGGCGAACGTGCCGTATTCGACGCTGAAGATCATGAAGGAAAACGGCCTGCGCCTGCTGCTGGTCGGCTACGAGTCCGGCGACGACCAGATTCTGCTGAACATCAAGAAGGGGCTGCGCACGGATATCGCGCGCCGTTTCAGCGACGACTGCCGCAAGCTCGGCATCAAGATTCACGGCACCTTCATTCTCGGTCTGCCCGGCGAGACGCAGGACACGATCCAGAAGACGATCGAATACGCCAAGGAGATCAATCCGCACACGATCCAGGTGTCGCTCGCCGCGCCGTATCCCGGCACCAGGCTTTACAACGAGGCCGTTGAAAACGGCTGGCTCGAAGAGAACAAGGTGATCAACCTCGTCAGCAAATCAGGCGTGCAGCTCGCGGCGATCGGCTATCCGCACCTGTCGCGCGACGAGATCTACCATCAGCTAGAAAACTTCTATAAGCGTTTCTATTTCCGGCCGTCGAAGATCTGGGAAATCCTGCGCGAGATGCTGACGAGCTGGGACATGATGAAGCGGCGCTTGCGTGAAGGCGTCGAATTCTTCCGTTTCCTGCGCGCCCGCCAGGCGTGAGCGCCGCGCATCTGGCCGCCGTCACGCTCGCCTGCGCGTGCGCGGCGGGCGCGGTCCTCGGCATCGGCTACACCGCGCTCGCCGGTGTGCTGATCGGACGGTTCTTCAAACGCGCGGTGTCCGAGCCGACCGACTTCGTGCCGGTTACCATAGTGAAACCGCTGCACGGTAACGAGTGGGCGCTGCTCGACAATCTCTCGAGCTTCTGCCGGCAGAACTATCCGGGGCCCGTGCAGTTTCTGTTCGGCGTGCACGACTCCGCCGATCCCGCGCTGCAAGCCGTCGACGAATTGCGGCGCCTGCATCCCGAAGCGGACATCACCGTAGTGGCCGATGCGCGCCTCTATGGGCCGAACCGCAAGATCAGCAACATCCTCAATATGCTGCCGCAAGCGCGGCACGACGTGCTCGTCTTCGCCGACAGCGACGTGAGCGTCGGAGCGGACTATCTGCGCCACGTGATAGGCGAATTGCAGAAGCCCGGCGTCGGACTCGTCACCTGTGCGTATCGCGGACAGCCCGATCCCGGTTTCTGGCCGCGCCTGTCGGCCAAGGCGACCAACTATCAGTTCCTGCCAGGCGTCGTGACGGGCCTCGCGCTCGGGCTCGCGCGCCCGTGCTTCGGCCAGACGATCGCGATGCGGCGCGATACGCTCGACAACATCGGCGGCCTGACGCCGTTCGTGCGGCATCTGGCGGAAGATCACGCAATCGGTGAAGCGGTGCGGCTGACCGGCGAGAAGGTGGTGATTCCGCCGTTCACCATCTCGCATGCCTGCGTCGAATCGAGCGCGGCACAGTTGATCGAGCACGAGTTGCGCTGGAGCCGCACGATCCGCCGCATCGATCCGCTCGGCCATCTTGGCTCGGCACTGGTTCATCCGTTCGCGTTCGCATTGCTCGCGGTTATCTTCTCGGCGGGCGGCTGGTGGGCGTGGTCGCTCGCGCTGGCCGCCGTCGGCGCGCGGCTTGCCCTGAAGCTGCTGTCCGATCGCGCGCTGAAGCAGGCGCATCGTGACCTGTGGCTGCTGCCAATATGGGATATCGTATCGTTTGCGATTTTCGTCGCGAGCTTCTGGTCGTCGCGCGTGATCTGGCGAGGCTTCAGCTTCAAGGTGGACGGCGACGGCCTGTTGTCGGCGGCGCAGGACGAATGACGGACGAAGGGCAGCCTGGATCGGCAATGATGAGTCGTATTTTCGAAGCAGATTTCAAACGCGAAGCAACGCGCCTGAAGCGCGCGCACGAGGTGGGCGCGTGATGAAACACCTCGGCCGCGTCGCCGCGCTAGTTGGCCTGCTGGTCTCGCTCTGGCTCGTCTGGCAGGATAATCCCGCCGCCGTGCTCGGCGCGCTGCGCGCCGCCGGCGTGGGACTGCTGCTGGCCGCGCTCGCCCACGTGCTGCCGATGCTCGCCAATGCCTGCGACTGGCGTTCGCTGATTCGCGGCGCGAACCGTCCGGGCGTGTTCCAGATGCTGCACCTCGTGTGGGTGCGCGAATCGGTCAACAGCATGCTGCCGGTGGCGCGCATCGGCGGCGAAGTAGTGTCGTTTCGCATGCTCAGGCGTTGGGGCGTGCGGCCGTCCACGGCGGTGGGCAGCATCATCGTCGACATGCAGCTCACTGTGATCAGCCAGTTGCTCTTCACGATGGTCGGCATCGGCTTCCTGTTCGCGCATGCGCATTCCGATACGCTGCGGCTCGCCGGACAACTGGCATGGGGCGTGGTGGTGCTCACGCCGCTCCTCGTGCTGTTCTCGCTCGTGCAGCACGCCAGTCCGTTCGAGCGCATCACGCGCACACTCAATCATATGACGAGCGGCAAGCTCGCCGCGCTGGTCGGACAGTCGGCGCAGATCGATCAGGCCATCAAGCTGATCTGGCGCAGGCGTGGCGTGGTGGTGCGTTATCTGTTCTTCTGGCAACCGTTGCAGTGTTTCCTCACGTCGCTGGAAATCTGGCTCGCGCTGTACTTTCTCGGCGTGCACGTCACGCTCGTCGAAGCGGTGGTGATCGAATCGCTGATCCAGGCGATCAGCAGCGCGGCCTTCTTCGTGCCGGGCGGGCTCGGCGTGCAGGAGGGCGGCTTCATTCTGATCGGCGGCGCGCTTGGCCTCGATCCCTCCACCTGTCTCGCGCTGGCCGGCGCACGGCGCGTTCGCGACCTCGTGATGTTCGTGCCGGGGCTGGTTGCGTGGCAGTTCGCGGAGTCGTCGAATCGGGCGCCGCAGCGAGCCTTCGAGCGCGCACCTTAGCGAGACGAACGGACAGGGCACGCGGACGGCGTGGCGCGTATAGCGAGCAACTGCGGGTGAGGGGGACGGCGCGCCGTCAGTTCGCGTCGCGATCTTCTCAGCTCACCTGAGCATAGGCGGGAAACGACACCTCGACCGTGAGGCCTCGTTCGCCAATGCCCGCACCCAGACGCAGGCTCGCGCCGAAGTGCTCCGCGATCCGCGCGACGATCGACAGTCCCAGCCCGCTGCCGGTGGCCTGATTGCCGGTCGCGCGAAAGAAACGATTCGTCAGACGGTCGAGATCGTCGGGCGCGACGCCGGGGCCGTCGTCGCGTACGCTCACCTGCACGCGGTCTTCGGCGTGCTGCACGGCTACTTCTATGCTGCCGCCGGCGCGGCCGTACTTGATCGCGTTATCGAGCAGATTGTCGAGCAGGATGCCGATTAGCACGGGCTCCGCGTTGATCTCGGCGCGCATGTCGCCCTTGAGCATGACGTGAATGTTTTTCTGCTGGGCGTTGCGCTCGTTGGCGAGCAGCGCGTCTTTTGCCACCACGGCGGGTTTGAGCGGCGCCGTCGACATGGTTTCATGCGCGTCCAGACGCGCGAGCAGCAGCAATTGCTCCGCGAGCCGCGCGCTGCGATCGACGCCTTGCACCACGCGTTCCATTGCCAGCCGTTGCCGCGCTTCGTCCGTTTCGGCCAGTGCGACCTGTGCCTGCACCTTGATCGCGGCCAGCGGCGTTTTCAGTTCATGAGAGGCGTCGGCGGTGAACGCGCGCTCGCGCTCCAGCGAGTGCAGCAAACGCGAGAGCAGCAGATTGATCGCATCGACGAGCGGTCGCACCTCGGTCGGCGCGCGGCCGATATCGACCGGTTCCAGCCGGTTCACGCCACGAGTACGGATCGCACCCGAGAGGACCCGGAGCGGCGCGAGGCTCCAGCCGATGCTGAACCACACCAGCACCGCCAGCACCGGCAGCGCGATCAACGTGGGGCGGGCGATGCGGCTCGCGACGCCGCTCACCAGGTCGCTGCGCGTGTTGGCCGGTTCGAAGACGCGCACAGTGTGCCCGAGCAGCGTGTCGCGCAAGGTGAACGAGTGATACATCTGGCCGCTGAGCGTGATGTCCCGCGCGCCGCTCGCAGCCGGCACCGGTAGATCCCATGCGTTGAGCGCGCGCAATTGCGGGCTGCCCGCCAGCACCTCGCCGTTCGCGCCGCGCACCTGAAAGAGGGCGTCGCGCGGCAGCGAATCGTCGTCGTCGCTGTCGTTGGCGCCGGGCTCACCGCCTCTTTCTTCTTCGCGCACGTCGATGCGGGCGTTGGCGAGCGTGGTCAGATTGCGCTCATCGAGCAGCGCGAGAATCTGCGCGAGTTCGGCGAGCCGCGCCCCTTCCCATTCGCTCACTTCGCGCACGGCCTGGCGATAGCTGGACACGAGCGCAATGCCCCACATCAGCACGATGCTCGCGAGAACCAGCAGCACGAGCCGCCGGCGGATCGACGCGCCCATCATTCTTTCTCCACCACGTAGCCGATATTGCGCACCGTCTTGATCAGCTTCGCGCCGAGCTTCTTGCGCAGATTGGACACGTGCACCTCGATCGCGTTGCTCTCGATTTCTTCCTGCCAGCCATACAGGCTTTCTTCAAGACGCGAGCGCGACTGCGGTATGCCCTGGTTGGTCAGCAACTGCATCAGGATGGCCCATTCGCGCGAGGTGAGCGGCACGCGTTTCGCGCCCACTTCGACGGTTTGAGCGGCCGGATTGACCGTCAGGTGCTGATAGCGGATCTGCTCGACGCTGCGGCCTTGCGCACGGCGCAGCAGAGCCCGGCAGCGCGCGATCAGCTCGGTCAGGTCGAAAGGCTTGCCCACGTAGTCGTCGGCACCCGCTTCGAGGCCATCGACCCGGTCGACCACCGTGCCCCGCGCGGTCAGGACCAGCACCGGCACGTGCTTGCCCGAATCGCGCAGCCGTTTGAGCAGATCCATGCCCGATACGCGCGGTAACCCGAGATCGAGCACCACCAGCGCGTACGCGGTCGTGTCGAGCGCGAGACCGGCCTTGTGGCCGTCGCGGGCCCAGTCGACCGTGAAGCCGGCTTGGCGCAGTCCTGCTTCGACACCGCAGCCGATCAGATCGTCGTCTTCTACGAGGAGTACGCGCATGGGTCCATTCGTTCCATTCGATGTTTTTTGCATGGCGGCCGGCAGGTCAGGTGTCGAACCGCAGCCCGAAGTTTAACCATGCTGTTCATAACACGCTTTATACGCCTTCTTCCTTAAGGTTTCCTTCAGCTTGAATCGCTACTATCGGCCATCAACAGAACCTTGCCGCGGCGCCATTGCAAGCACGCGGTCTCGCGTCTGTTGCAACGTCTTTGCAGTTCAATCGTAGGCATCTCGATGGAATGGACGGTCGGCCGTTTTTCGGGCCGACGGGTCGCGCCGAGGCAAGGCGCCAGGCATTTCGTCAGGCAACGAGACCGAGTCATGAAGCCAGTCACCCTCGATATGCTGCGCGCCCACCTGCTGGTGGCTTCGCTTACGGCCATGGGCGCGGAGTTGCTCGTGTGCCTCGGGCTGCTGGTGTGGCCGGTTTCGGAGCACGCCTTCGGTTCCACGCCGTTCCGGCTTTTGGCCGTGGCGGTGATTGTCAGCGGTGTGATCGTCACGCGCCAGTTCGCGCACGCCGCTTTCGACTTCGCTCTGCAGGGTCATTACGCCACAGGCGCCGGCCGGCCCGCACGGTCTGTCGCGGTCGCCTCGAACTGTCCGCGGCGCTGGCTCGTGATTCTTCATCTGCGCCTGACCGGCAGACCGTTCGTGCTCGCCGAGCATTGACGGAATGGGACGATGGCGGCGCACGCATTAACAGCATGCCAATGGGTCCTGCTCGGCGGATGCGTCGGCGCTTCGCTGTACGCGCTGCTGGCGGCGGTTGCGATGCCGTTTTTCGCCTCTCGCCGGCGCGTAACGGGTAGTCCTGCTCAAGGCGCTTCGCGCAACGCGCATCCGGTGTATCCCTTCAAACATGTCGGTGTCAGCGTGCTCAAGCCGCTGTGCGGCGCCGAGCCACGTCTCTACGAAAATCTGCGGACCTTCTGCGAGCAGCGCCATGGATACTTCCAGCTGGTGCTCGGCGTGTCCTCGCCCGACGACCCGGCCATTGCCGTGGTCCGACGGCTTCAGGCGGCCTATCCATTGCACGACATCGAACTCGCGATCGATACGCGCGTGCACGGCAGCAATCTCAAGGTCAGTAATCTGATCAACATGGCGGAGCGGGCCCGCCATGAGGTAATCGTGATCGCCGATAGCGACATTGCCGTCGAAGACCATTATCTCGACAGCGTGGCCGCGCCGCTCGCGGATCCGCGCGTGGGCGTGGTCACGTGTCTTTACGTGGCCCAAGGTGTCGGCGGTTTCTGGCCGCGCGTGGGCGCGCTCTTCATCAACGAATGGTTCGCGCCGTCGGTGCGTGTCGCGCACGCGGCCGGTTCGCGCAGTTTCGGCTTCGGTGCGACGCTCGCTTTGCGGCGCGCGACACTCGAGCGCATCGGCGGTTTCGAGGTGCTGAAAAACTGTCTCGCGGACGATTACTGGCTGGCCGAACACGTGCGCGCCCTCGGGCTGCAAACCGTACTCTCTCGCGTGATCGTGGCCACCGATGTGATCGAGCCGACGTTCTCCGCGCTGTGGCAGCGCGAAACGCGCTGGCTGCGCACGATCCGCTCGGTGAACCCGCTCGGCTTCGCGTTCCTCTTCATCACCTTTCCCACGCCCTGGCTGCTAACCGGCGCGTGGCTCACCGCCAGCCTTGCAGCGAATACGTCCCACGCGGCCCACGTGTGGGCCGAGCTCACGTGCGCAACCAGCACGACGATCGGCCTCGCTGCCCGTCTGCTGTTGCATTGGCGCTCCGCGCGCCATGGGCGTACTTTCTGGCGTGATCTGCCGCTCGTGCCCTTGCGCGATGCCTTGCTGGCGTTGCAGTGGCTGGCGGGCGCGTTCGGCTCGCACGTGGTGTGGCGCGGTGCGCGTGTGCCCGTCGAGACTTCCACGTCGAGGGCGGCGCGCGGCGGCGCGATGAACGTGATGGATGTCGCGGAGGCGTCCGATGGTCGCTAAGCCGCGCGGACTCATCGTGACCGCCGACGATTTCGGACTGCACGCGCGCGTGAACGAGGCGGTCGAGCGCGCGCATCGCGACGGTGTGCTGAGCGCCGCGAGCCTGATGGTCGGCGCGCCGGCCGCCTGCGACGCGGTGGCGCGCGCGCGTGCGTTGCCGCAACTGCGGGTCGGTCTGCATCTGGTGCTGGCTGACGGCGTCGCGAGCGCGCCGCGCGAGCGGATTGCGGCTTTGGTCGACGAACATGGCCGCTTTGGCAGCAACATGGCGTGGGACGGCGTGAGGTTCTTTTTCTTGCCGCACGTGCGCAAGCAGCTTGCACGGGAAATTCGCGCGCAGTTCGAGGCCTTCGCGAACACCGGTCTGACGCTCGATCATGTCAACACCCACAAACACTTTCATTTGCACCCGACGGTGCTTGGGCTGATTCTGGACATCGGCCGCGAATACGGAATGAAGGCCATGCGCTTGCCGTTCGAAGCGAATGCGCCGCTATGGTTGCGGCCGTGGATCGCGCGGGTCGAGGCGCGTCTGGATCGCGCGGGCATCGCGCATAACGATTATGTGGTTGGGATCGCGGATAGCGGGCGGATGGACGAGGTGGCGTGGCTTGCGGCGCTCGCCGATCTGCCGCATGGGGTGGGGGAGATTTATTGCCATCCGGCGGTGGCGGGCGAGCGGGCGTTGAGCGACGGCATGCGCGATTACCGGCACGAGGCGGAATTGCAAGCGCTGTTGTCGGCGAAGGTTGCCATGGCGATTCGCGCGGCGGGAGTGCGGGTCGGCGGTTTTGCGGATGTGCTGGCCGGGTAGTTTTGCGGTCGGCGCCGGCACTAGAGGGCCTAATGTTTCCCGGACGAAAGCGCCGGAGGTTTCCTGGCCGAAAGCGCCGGAGGTGGCTCGCTCGACGCATCTCCAGACGGGGGACTCAGCGTCGCGTCCAGTTCCGACGCGCTCGACACCTGGCGCAATTCATCGGCGATGATCGACACCAGCGCATCCGCCGCGGCGCTCAACGGGCGTCGCGGATGGGTCACGCACACGATATGCCGCACGATGCGCGGCGCGAGAATGGGGTAGGCGCGCAGGCTGCCATGGCGCACCCCGCGCTGCACGGCGATACGCGGCAGAATGGTCGCGAAGTGGGTACTCTCCACCAGTTTCACTATCGTGCTCAGCACGTCGATCTCGAAGCGCGGCGCGAGCAGCACGTCTTCATGCTGTGCAGCCGTATCGAGCACGCCCCGCAAGCCATGACGCTTGGTCGGCAGCACCAGTTCCAGTTCCGGCAGTTGCGCGAGTTCGATCGCGTGCGGCAACTCGGGTCCGTGCTCGGCGCTCGTCACCAGCACCATTTCCTCGTCGAGCAAGGGCTGCGCGTCGAGTGAGAGACGTGCGCGCGGTTTGTTGATCAGCGCCGCGTCGAGCTGGCCGCCCGCCACCCAGTCGATGAAAGTCGCGCTGTAGCCGTCCGCCACGGTCACTTCGACATGGGGGTAACGCGCGTGGAAACGCGACAGCGCATCGGCCAGCACGCTTTCCGTGACCGATGCGATCAGCCCGATCGACACATGCCCGGTCACCACCTCGTCGCGCTGCACGAGTTGCTGACGGGCGTGCGCGAGATCGCGCATGATCGGCAGAAACAGCCGGTACATCAGCCGGCCGGCCGCTGTCGGCGCCATGCCGTGCGCGTTGCGCTCGAAGAGCTGCTGATGCAGTTCGTCCTCGAGTTTGGCGATCTGCATGCTGAGCGCGGGCTGCACGATGTTCAGGCGTTTTGCCGCCCGCGTGACCGAACCGTCCTCGAAGAGCGCGATGAAATACTGGATTTGCCTGAGGTCCATGTTGGTATGAATAAAACATCAGCAAACGTAATGAGAACGGCGCGCCGTATCAGATGAAAACGGGAGCCGCGCGCCACCAATGCCTGCAAAGCGTGGCTGCGGCCCTCCGCCATGGTCGGCGACCCGCGCGGTGGCTCGCGGTCTCCATTGATATCCTGCCTACAATTGCCTGTCATTGGTGCTAACACGCATATCATCAGGAATGATCCAGCGCATCAATAATCAATATTAGAAGTTATAAGCCGATCTCGTTACGCTTCCGTCATCAACTGGCCGTCCGGTTCGGACATGAAGCCGGGGCACGGATGGAGACGTAAATGAATACTCGCGATGCCGCATCGCACGGTACTTTCCACCTGACGTGGGGCCGCCCGTCCGGCGTGCTCACGCTGCGTGACTGGCTGGCGCACCTGGCGCATACAGGCCGGCTGGCCACGATCGATCAACCGGTCGCGCTAGAACACGAACTCGCCGCGATTGCGAAGCGCCTCGACGGCACGCAAGCCGCGTTCTTCACGAAGCCGGGCGGTCACGACATGCCGGTGGTCAGCGGTTTCATGTCGCGCCGCGGCTGGATCGCCGAAGCAATGGGCGTGGCCGAGGCCGATCTGCTCGCGCGCTTTCGCGACGCGGCCGATCAGCCGGTTGCCTCGAAGGAAATTCCTCGCGCCGAGGCGCCCTGCCAGCAGGTCGTGCATACCAGCGGCATCGACCTTCACCAACTGCTGCCGATTCCCACGCACAGCGAACACGACAACGGGCCGTATATCACCGCCGGTCTCGTGATTGCGCGTAATCCGCGTACCGGCGTGCAGAACGTGTCGATCAACCGCATTCAGGTGCATGGGCCGGACCGCATGGCGATCCTGCTGCTGCCGCGCCACTTGTACGCCTTCCAGAAAGCCGCGGAAGAAGCGGGTGAGGCCCTCGACGTCGCCATCGCGATCGGCGTCGATCCGCTGACGATGCTCGCTTCGCAAGCCATCTCCCCAATCGATTCCGACGAGCTCGAAATCGCCGGCGCACTGCATGGCGCGCCGCTGCCGGTGGTCAAATGCGTGAGCAACGGCGTCGACGTGCCGGCCTACG
Source organism: Paraburkholderia sp. RL17-380-BIE-A (assembly GCF_046028085.1). Classification (NCBI taxonomy): domain Bacteria; kingdom Pseudomonadati; phylum Pseudomonadota; class Betaproteobacteria; order Burkholderiales; family Burkholderiaceae; genus Paraburkholderia; species Paraburkholderia sp. RL17-380-BIE-A. The sequence continues at coordinate 146,115 of NZ_JARESQ010000019.1, read as the reverse complement.
CCGAGATCGTGATCGAAGGGCGCATTCTGCCCAACGTGCGCGAACTGGAAGGCCCATTCGGCGAATTCCCGAAGTACTACAGCGCGCAGGAAGCGCGCGAGGTGATCGAAGTCACCGCGGTGACGCATCGCGAGAAGCCGATTTTTCATACGATCGTGCCGGCGGAAATGGAGCATCTGCTGCTCGGCGCGATTCCACGCGAAGCGACGCTGCTCGCGCATCTGCAGCGTAGTCATCCCAACGTGAAGGACGTGCATCTGTCCGTGGGCGGCGTGTGCCGCTATCACCTGTGGGTGCAGTTCGAGAAGAAGCGCGAAGGCGAAGCGAAGAACGTGATTCTGTGCGCATTCGGCGCGCACTACGACATCAAGCAGGTCGTGGTGGTCGACACCGATGTGGACGTGCACGATCCGGCCGAAATCGAATGGGCCATCGCCACGCGCTTCCAGGCCGACCGCGACCTCGTCGTGATCGAAGGCGCGCAAGGCTCGCCGCTCGATCCGTCCACCACCGTCGGTCAGCCCGAGGACGCGCCGCCGCATCTGCAAGGCGTGAGCGCCAAGATGGGATTCGACGCCACGCGGCCCGTGGTGTATCCGTCGCACGTGTTCACGCGGGTGCGCATTCCGGGGCAGGACACGGTGAATCTGGAGACCCTCGTGGCCGCCGACAACGCCGCGTTCGACACGTATCTGGGTGGCGCACATGGCTGAGTACGGACACCAGCCTCAGCGCATCGTCGTCGGCATTTCCGGCGCGAGCGGCGCGCTGATCGCCGTGCGTCTGCTGGCGGCGTTGCGCCGCCTCGGCACGCACGAAACGCATCTGATCGTGTCGGCCTCCGGCGCGGTAACGGCGGCGCAGGAACTCGGCATGACGCGCGGCGACCTCGATCGTCTCGCCGACGTGGTCTACAACGTGCGCGACATTGGCGCGGCAGTGGCAAGCGGTTCGTTCATCACGGCGGGCATGGTGATCGCGCCGTGCTCGATGAAGACGCTCGCGGGCGTGGCCAACGGTTTCGCCGACAACCTGCTCACGCGCGCCGCCGATGTGATGCTCAAGGAGCGCCGCCGGCTCGTGCTGGTCGCACGCGAAACGCCGCTCAATCTCGCGCATCTGCGCAACATGACTTCCGTCACGGAGATGGGCGGGATCGTCATGCCGCCGGTGCCCGCTTTCTACGCTCATCCCAGGACGATCGAGGACGTGGTCGATCACACAGTAGGCCGTATTCTCGATCTGTTCGGGATCGAGCATCGGGAGATCGCGCAGCGTTGGAGCGGACTCGCGGACGAATTCGCGGCGCGCCGCTCGGGAGACGACGAATGAATCAGCGCGACTTGCTCCATTCAGGCGCCGGGTCGACCCACGAACGCCCCGCTGAGCCGGCGTTGGAGAACCGCCCGCAGCGTCATCTAGGCCGCCCGATGGAGCGTCTGGAGGATCCCGCGATTCTCACCGGCCGCGGCCGTTATGGCGACGACATCGGTATCCGGCCCGGCACGCTGCACGCCGCGATCCTGCGCTCGCCGCACGCGCATGCGGAACTGGTGTCGATCGATACCGATGCCGCGTCGAAACTGCCCGGTGTGCACGCAATTCTGACCCGCGACGACCTGCGCGCCTGGTCACGGCCCTTCGTGGTCGGCGTGAAATCGCCGATGGAACAGTGGGCGCTGGCCATGGACCGCGTGCGCTATGTCGGCGAACCGGTAGCGGTGGTGCTGGCGCAATCGCGCGCGCTGGCCGAAGACGGTCTGGATTTGCTCAAGGTCGAGTACGCGATGCTCGAGCCGGTCACGTCGATCGAACAGGCGGCGAGCGATCAGTCGCCGGTCTTGCACGAGAAAGTGGGCAGCAATGTGATCAGCGACCGGCACTTCCGCTACGGCGAGCCGGAAGCCGCGTTCGAGCAGGCGCCGCATCGCGTGAAACTGGTCGCGCATTATCCGCGCAATAGCTGCGCGCCGATCGAATGCGGCGTGGTGATCGCGGAGTATCTGGCAGGCGACGAAGGCTACGACGTCACATCGAATTTCATGGGGCCGTTCTCGCTGCACGCAGTGATGGCGATGGCGCTCAACATCCCGGCCAACCGTTTGCGTCACAAGGCGCCGCGCGATTCGGGCGGCAGCTTCGGCGTGAAGCAGGCCGTGTTTCCGTACGTCGTGCTGATGTGTCTCGCCTCGCGTAAAGCGGGCGCGCCGGTCAAGTGGGTCGAGGATCGACTCGAACATCTGAGCGCGGCGACCTCCGCGACCGCGCGCGTTTCGACGCTCGAAGCGGCCGTGGAAAGCGACGGCCGCATTACGGCGCTCGCCTACGACCAGCTCGAAGATTGCGGCGGCTATCTGCGCGCGCCCGAACCGGCCACGTTCTACCGCATGCATGGCTGCCTGACCGGTGCCTATGCGATCGACAATCTGCTGGTGCGCAACCGCGTCGTGCTGACCAACAAGACGCCGACGGGCCTGGTGCGCGGCTTCGGCGGACCGCAGGTGTACTTCGCGCTCGAACGGCTGATGCAGCGCATCGCGCTCGAACTGAAGCTCGATGTGCTCGACGTGTACCGCCGCAATTTCGTCGCCGCCGATGCGTTCCCGTATCGCGCCGCGGCCGGCGCGCTGCTCGACTCGGGCAATTATCAGGAAGCCTTGCGCCGCGCACTCGCCGAAGGTAACTACGAAGAACTGCGCGCCCGCCGCGACGCGGCACGCCGGCAAGGGCGGCTGTACGGTATCGGCTTTGCGGCGATCGTCGAGCCGTCGGTGTCGAACATGGGCTACATCACGACCGTGATGCCCGCCGAGGCGCGCAAGAAAGCCGGGCCGAAGAGCGGCGCGATCGCAAGCGCGACCGTGAGCGTCGATCTGCTCGGCGGCGTGGTGGTGACGATTGCATCGACGCCCGCGGGCCAGGGGCATATGACGGTGTGCGCGCAAGTGGTCGCGGACGTGCTCGGCGTGTCGCCGCATGACGTCGTCGTCAATGTCGAGTTCGATACGCACAAGGACGCGTGGTCGGTGGCGGCAGGCAATTATTCCAGCCGCTTCGCCGGCGCGGTGGCGGGCACGGTGCATCTCGCGGCCGTGCGCGTGCGTGACAAGATCGCGCGCATCGTGTCGAAGCAGTTGGGTTGCGCGCCGGACGAGATCCGCTTTGAAGAAGGCCGCATCTTTGCGAAGGGCGCAGAAGATCGCGCGCAGCCGTTCGGCCGTGTCGCCGCCAATGCACCCCATTGGGCGCCCGCGCTGTTGCCCGAAGGCGAAGAGCCGGGCTTGCGCGAGACGGTGTTCTGGAATCCGCCGAACATGGCCGCGCCGGACGAGAACGACCGCATCAATACGTCGGCGGCCTACGGTTTCGCTTTCGACATGTGTGGGATCGAAGTGGATCGCGCCACGGGCCGCGTGCGGATCGATCGCTACGTCACCGCGCATGACGCCGGCACGCTGCTCAATCCCGCGCTCGCCGACGGCCAGATTCGCGGCGCGTTCGCGCAAGGGCTCGGCGCGGCATTGATGGAAGAGTTTCGTTACGGCGCGGACGGCAGCTTCCAGTCGGGCACGCTCGCCGACTATCTGATGCCGACCACCTGTGAAGTGCCCGATCCGGTGATCGTGCATCTGGAAACGCCGAGTCCGTTCACGCCGCTCGGCGCGAAAGGACTCGGCGAAGGCAACAACATGAGTACGCCGCCATGCATCGCCAATGCGGTCGCGGATGCGCTCGGGGTCGACGACATTCGCTTGCCGCTGACGCCGTCGAAAGTGATGGCGCTGATCGGCATCGACGACCCGGAGCCGTCGCGTCCCGAGTTGCGTGAAGCGCGCGCGGCCAAACCGGCGACGCCGGGTGGCGGCAAGGCGCTCACCGCGCAAGGCAGCGTGGATTTGCCTGCATCGCCGGAAGCGATTTTTGCCGTGCTGCTCGATCCGAACGCGCTCGCCAAAGTGATACCCGGCTGCCATGCGCTCGAAGCCGAAGGCACGAACCAGTATCGCGCCGACGTGACGGTCGGCGTCGGGATGATCAAGGCGCGTTTCGAAGCGAAGATCGGCCTGTCGGAAATCGACGCGCCGCATCGGCTGCGTCTGGCGGGCGCGGGCATGTCGTCGCTCGGCAGCGCGCGCGGCAGCGGCCTCGTCGAACTGACGCCGATCGAAAACGGCACGCGTCTTTCCTACGACTACGAAGCCCAGGTGTCGGGCAAGGTCGCGGCAGTCGGCGGACGCATGCTCGAAGGCGCGGCCAAGGTCGTGTTGCGGCAACTGTTCGAATCGCTCGGCCGTCAGGCGGCGGGCAAACCGGTTCGCACCGGCGGCTCGTGGCTCTCGCGCCTCTTGGCCCGTTTCAGGAGACAGGCATGAAACCCGCACCGTTCGATTATCTGCGCGCCATAACGACGCAGCATGCGCTCGACACCCTCGCGCAAAGCGGCGAGGACGCTCGCGTGCTGGCCGGCGGCCAGTCGCTGATGGCGGTGCTGAACATGCGGCTCGCGCAACCGCGCGTGCTGATCGACATCTCGCGCACCGACGAGCTGAACTCGGTGCGCGTCGATCACAAGGCCGGCTTGCTGATCGTCGGCGCGGCGGCGACGCAAGGCAGCGTCGAATGGCGCGCGACGCTGCGCGACGAAGTGCCGTTGCTGGCCATGGCGTTCCCGCATATCTCGCACTTCCAGATCCGCAATCGCGGCACGGTATGCGGCTCGGTCGCCCATGCCGACCCGAGCGCGGAACTGCCGCTGGTGCTGGCCGCGCTCGGCGGCGACGTGTTGCTGCGCTCGAAAAGGAAACACCGTGTGCTGCCAGCCCACGAGTTTTTCCAGGGCATGTTGATGACCGCGCGTGAGCCCGATGAGCTGGTGGAAGCCGTGCGCTTTCCGCTCAAGCGGCCGGGCGAGCGCTACGGCTTCACGGAATTCTCCGCGCGCCACGGCGACTTCGCGATGCTCGCCTGCGCGGCGGTCGTCACGAGCGATTCGATCCGCCTCGCGGTCGGCGGCGTCGCGGACCGGCCAGTGGTCGAGCAATGGCCGCGTCTGCGCGACGACGATCTGCGCAGCGCATTGAACGATTTGAGCTGGAAGCTGGGCGCGCAGGACGACGCGCATATCAGTGCGGCGTATCGCCGGCATCTGGTCCGGCAACTGGGATGGCGCGTGATCGAGGAGGCGAAGTGAGCAACACATCGAACGGCAATGTCGTGCACGTGATGCGGCAGGGCGAACGGCAATGCGTCACGCTGACGCTCAATGGCCATGAACGTAGCGGCTATTGCGAGCCGCGTGAACTGCTGTCGGATTTCATCCGTCACGAACTGGGCGCGACCGGCACGCACGTTGGCTGCGAGCACGGCGTGTGCGGCGCGTGCACGGTGCACGTGGACGGCGTGGCGGGACGCTCGTGCCTGATGCTGGCGGTGCAGGCCGACGGCCGCCGCATCGACACGGTGGAGGGACTCGCGCCCGACCTGACACTCGGCGATCTGCAGCAGGCGTTCCAGCGTCATCACGCGTTGCAGTGCGGCTTCTGCACGGCCGGGATACTGATGTCGAGCGCCGACTATTTGCAGCGCGTGCCCGATCCGAGCGAAGCGCAAGTGCGCGACATGCTGTCGGGCCATCTGTGCCGCTGTACGGGCTATACGCCGATCGTCGCCGCAGTGCTCGACGTGGCGGCGCGGCGCCGGCAAGGCAACCCGGCTAGTGAAACCGTAGAGGCCGCTCATGCTTGACCTCGGCCGAACTTTTCTGCAAGCCGTGGAGCGCAGCCCCAACGCGCTCGCGTTGGTCGACGGCGAACTCGCCTTGACGTATGCGCAGTGGCACCGTCTCATCCTGAAGGTTGCCGAAGGCGTGCGCTCGCTCGGTCTCGCGCATGGCGACCGCTTGCTGGTAGTGCTGCAGAACCGCTGGGAAATGGCGACCCTGCATTGGGCCTGTCAGTTCACCGGTGTGGTGATCGTGCCGTTGAACTGGCGCGCCAAACCCGATGAACTCGAGTACTGCGTGATCGATGCCGGGGTGAAGGCCATCGTCTATGAGCCGGTTAGCGCCGAGGCCGTCGCGCAAAGTCCTGCCGCGCAAGCGCTGCCGCGCATCGGTCTCGACGGCGCGCAAGGCGGCACCGCGAGCTTCGAAACGCTGATGGCGCAGAGCACGCAGAACTCGCTGAACGCCGGCCGCACCTGCGCGAATGCCGACGACTATTCGCTGATTCTCTACACGTCGGGCACCACCGGCAAGGCCAAAGGCGTGCCGCGCCGTCATCGTCATGAACGCGCCGCGGCGCTCGCACATGTCGCGCAGAATCTGTACGGACACGGCGAACGCACGCTCGGCGTGATGCCGCTTTATCACACCATGGGCGTGCGCTCGCTGCTCTCGATGGCGCTGGTGGACGGCCTGTTCGTCTGCGTGCGCCGCTGGAATGCGCGCTTCGCACTCGATGCGATCGCGCGGCACGAGCTCACCTGCCTTTATCTGGTGCCGACGCTGTATCACGATCTGCTGGCCGATGCGGCTTTTGCCGCGACGGATACGTCGACGGTGAAGAAGCTGGGTTTCGCCGGCGCGCCGATGAACGACGGTTTGCTCAAGCGCCTCTCGGCGGCGTTTGAACCCGACCTGTTCGTCAATCACTACGGCTCGTCGGAGGTCTACACCTTCAGCATCGATCAGGACGCCACGCGCAAGCCGGGCAGTGCGGGGCGCGCGGGTATCAACACGCGTTTGCGCGTCGTCACGCTCGACGCCCACACGCCCGAAGACCTCGCGCAAGTGGGCGAAGAAGGCCAGATCATCGCCGACCTGCTAGGTGACGAAGCTTTCGAAGGCTACTGGAATCGTCCCGACGCGAACGCCAGGTCGCTGCGCGACGGCTGGTACTTCACCGGCGACACCGGGTTCTTCGACGCCGAAGGCGACCTGTACGTATCGGGCCGCGTCGACGACATGATCATCAGCGGCGGCGAGAACATCTCGCCGGTCGATATCGAGTCGGTGCTGTCGCTGCATCCCGCGGTCGACGAAGTCGCGGTGGCCGGCGTGAAGGACGAGCGGTGGGGCCAGCGCGTCGTCGCTTTCGTCAAACGCCGCGATTACGTCGACGCCGACACGCTCGACGCGCACTGTCGCACCTCCGAGCTCGTCAACTTCAAGCGTCCGCGCGAATACGTGTTCGTGGACGACATACCGAAGTCGCCGGTCGGCAAGATTTTGCGCCGCAAGCTGTCCGCGGGCGAATACCAGCGAGACACGCACGGCGAAGCCATTGCACCTCACACGCAAACCACCAAGGAGTAACTCATGACCGACCTGACCCACCGCGGCCAGAGCCTGCTGCAGGATCTCGACGGCTTTTCCATCGAGATCGACGCGCAACGCGAGCGGGCCGACATCATCCTGCACCGGCCGCCGCTGAATGTGATTTCGATGCACGCGCGCGACCAGTTGCGCGCCGCTTTCGAGGCGCTCGACGAAGATCCGCGCGTGCGTGTGATCGTGGTGCGCGCCAAAGGCGAACATTTTTCGAGCGGCGGCGATATCAAGGGCTTTCTCGAAGCATCGCCCGAAACCGTGTCGAAGCTCGCCTGGAATATTGCCGCGCCCGCACGCTGCTCGAAGCCGGTGATCGCGGCCAATCGCGGCTTTTGCTTCGGGGTGGGTTTCGAGCTGTCGCTCGCGTGCGATTTCCGCATTGCCACCGACACCACGTTCTACGCGCTGCCGGAACAGAAACTCGGCCAGATTCCGGGGTCGGGCGGCTCGGCCCGTTTGCAGCAGATGGTCGGCATCGGCCGCACCAAGGACATCGTAATGCGCTCGCGCCGGATTCCGGGCAAGCAGGCTTACGAGTGGGGCATCGCGGTCGAATGCGTGGCCGACTCCGAACTCGAAGCGACCACCGACGCGCTGGTGGATGAACTGCGCGCGTTCTCGCCGCTTGCGCAACGCACCGCGAAGAAGCTGCTGAACGATACAGAGGACGCGCCGTTGTCGATCGCGATCGAACTAGAAGGGCATTGCTATAGCCGTTTGCGCACCTCTGATGATTTCCGCGAGGGCGTTGAGGCGTTTCATGGCAAGCGCAAGCCGGTGTTTCGTGGGAGTTGAGGCGAACGGCGGGCGTGGTCGGATTCAAATATTGCTTTGCATGGGATCGGAGTAAGCGCTGAAGCGCTAACTCCGGTCGACAGCGTTGCATGGGATCGGAGTAAGCGCTAAAGCGCTAACTCCGGTCGACAGCTTTGCATGGGATCGGAGTAAGCGCTAAAGCGCTAACTCCGGTCGACAGCGTTGCATGGGACCGGAGTAAGCGCTAAAGCGCTAACTCCGGTCGACACAGGAGACAGTCGTATGGAGCGCTTCGATTACGTGATCGTCGGCGGTGGCTCGGCAGGATGCGTGCTCGCGCATCGCCTGTCGGCCAATGCGTCGTTGCGCGTCGCGCTGATCGAAGCGGGCGCGGATACGCCGCCGGGCAAAGTGCCTGCGGCCATCCTCGACAGCTATCCGATGCCCGTCTTCTGCGGCGACCGATACATCTGGCCGGAACTGAAGGCCAGCGCCACGCGCAACGCCGCGCCCCGCGTGTACGAGCAGGGCCGCGTGATGGGTGGCGGGTCGAGCATCAATGTGCAGTCGGCCAACCGCGGCCTGCCGCGCGACTACGACGGCTGGGTCGCCGAGGGTGCGAGCGGTTGGGCATGGCAGGACGTGCTGCCGTATTTCCGCAAACTCGAACGCGATGTGAATTTCCCAGCCGGCGAACTGCACGGCAGCGACGGCCCGGTGCCGATCCGCCGCATTCTCCCGGCCTACTGGCCGGCGTTCTGCGATGCTTTTGCCAGCGGCATGCGGAAAAACGGTTTCGCGGCCTTGCAGGATCAGAACGCCGAATTCGGCGACGGCTATTTTCCCGGCGCGTTTTCGAATCTCGACGACCGGCGCGTATCGACGGCAGCCGCGTATCTGGACGAGGCGACGCGCCGGCGCCGCAATCTGCACATCTATGCGGACTTGCGCGTCGAGTCGATCGTCATGGAAGGGCGTGTGGCTCGTGGCGTGGTCGCGGTGGAACGCAGTGGTGCGCGTATCCGTTTCGACGCCAATGAGGTGGTGGTCAGCGCGGGCGCATTGCAATCCCCCGCATTGCTGATGCGGGCCGGCGTCGGCTCGAAGGCGGAACTCGACGCGCTCGGAATCGGGTGCAAAGTCGATCTGCCGGGCGTGGGCCGCAATCTGCAGGATCATCCGTCGCTCACGTTCTGTCATTTTCTCGAGCGGCGTTTTCGCATGCCGCTTGCGCGCCGCCGCGCGAGTATGACGGCAGCGCGTTTTACCTCGGGTGTCGCGGACTGCGACGAATCCGATCTGTATCTCTCGAGTGCGACGCGTGCTGCATGGCACGCGCTCGGCAATCGGCTTGGATTGTTTTTTCTCTGGTGCAACCGGCCTTATTCGCGCGGCCGTGTGCAACTCGTATCCGCTGATCCGGCGGTGGCGCCGCGGGTCGATCTGAATCTGCTCGACGATCCGCGCGATCTCGCGCGCCTCGCATACGGCGTGCGGATGCTCGCGAAAATCGTCGAAGCTTCGGGTCTCGGCGACAACCCGCGCGACTTTTTTCCGGCCGCGTTCTCACCGCGGGTGAAAGCGCTGAGCCGCGTCAGCAAGGGTAATGCGATGCTGACTTCGCTGCTCGGCGCGTTGCTCGATACGCCCGCGCCAATGCGGCGTCTGTTGATAGAACGTTTCTTCACGCGCGGCCAGCGCATGTCCGCGCTGCTCGCCGAGCCAGCCGCGCTCGACGACTTCATCCGCGCCAACGTGTTCGGTGTCTGGCATGCGAGCGGGACTTGCCGGATGGGCAGCGCGCACGACGTCATGGCGGTCACCGACACGTCGGGCAGCGTGCACGGCGCGCAGGGACTGCGCGTCGTCGACGCCTCGCTGATGCCGCGGCTGCCCTCGGCGAACACGAATATCCCGACCATCATGATGGCCGAAAAAATCGCCGACGCGATGCTCGCGCGGCGCGAGGCCAGTGCTGGATCGAATACGGCGCCGCTTACCGCGGCCTCGTCATAAGGTTTCTCAACACCACCAAGAGCACGCGCATTAGAGCGTGCCTCAAACGCGGACGATCGAAAGACGGCCCGCAGATAGTCAAGGAGATGACGATGTCCGTAGCAGCGCAAAATGGCGCCGCCTTGCCCGCGGTAGATCAGCGGCAAGTGATGGGTGCGGTAATGGCCTCGTGCCTCGGCTGGGCACTGGATCTGTTCGATCTGTTCGTGTTGTTGTTCGTCGCGCCGGTGGTCGGCCGGCTGTTCTTCCCTTCCGAGCACGCGATGCTCTCGCTCGCCGCGGTCTATGCGTCGTTTGCCGTGACGCTGCTGATGCGCCCGCTCGGTTCGGCATGGTTCGGCTCGTACGCGGATCGCCATGGACGCAAGGGCGCGATGATCATCGCGGTGGTCGGCGTAGGGCTTTCCACCGCCGCCTTCGGCCTGCTGCCAACCGTTGCGCAGGTCGGCCTCGTCGCGCCGATCCTGTTCCTCGTGCTGCGGCTCGTGCAGGGCGTGTTCGTGGGCGGTGTGGTGGCCTCGACGCATACCATCGGCACCGAATCGGTCACGCCGAAGTATCGCGGCGCGGTGTCGGGGCTGATCGGCGGCGGGGGAGCCGGCCTCGGCGCGTTGCTCGCCTCGCTCACCTATCTGGCGATGTCGGCGCTGTTCCCCGGCGCGGCGTTCGAGGTATGGGGCTGGCGCTGCATGTTCTTCACCGGCATCATCAGCTCGGTGCTGGGCCTGTTCGTCTTCAGCAGTCTGGAAGAATCGCCGCTGTGGAAAAAGCTCGCCGCCGAAAAGGCCGCCAAGGCCGCGGCGCAGAAGCTCGACGCGCCGGTCGAAATCGTCCGCTCGCCGGTGCGCACGCTGTTTTCCCGCGACTATCGCTCGATCCTGTTCGTCAACCTGCTGCTCACCGTCGGCGGCGGCAGCGGCTATTACCTGACCTCGGGTTATCTGCCGACCTTTCTCAAGGTGGTGAGCCATGCGCCGAACGGCGCCGCGGCGGCGATCCTGCTGATTTGCAGCGTGGCGGTGGTGATCGCGTCGGTGGCGGCTGGGCATCTGAGCACGTTCATCGGCCGCAAGAGCGCTTTCATCTGGCTCGGCGTGATTCGCCTGTTCGCGTTGCCCGCGCTGTTCCTGCTGTTGCCCACGGCGCAAAGCATCACCATGATCGGCGTGTACGCGGTGATTCTCAGCGCGCTCGGCAGCGCGGGCTACGCGCCAATCCTGATCTTCCTGAACGAACGGTTCCCGACCGCGATTCGCGCGACCGGCACCGGGCTCTCGTGGAACATCGGCTTCGCCATTGGCGGGATGATGCCGACCGCCGTCTCGCTGGTCGCCAAAGACGCCAGCGAGTTGCCGATGACGCTGGCGATCTTCGTCGCGGCAATCAGCGTGATTTTCCTGATCGGCGCTTTCGTCGTGCCGGAGACGCTCGGCCGGCTCGAGCAGAGCGCGGTGCGCGACGCGGTCTAGCTCGCGGACGGGTCGGCCGGCACGCCCGTCGTCACGCGCCGGATCTCCTCGCCGATGATCTCGATCAGCGCGTGCGCCGCGGGCCCGATCGGCCGCTTCGGATGGCTCACGCGGATGATGTGCCGGATGATCGGCGGCGACGTGATGGTGCGCGCGCACAGCACGCCTTCGTCGACCTTGCGCTGAACCACCACGCGCGGCAGGATCGTCGCGACGCTGCTCTGTTCGACGAACTGCACGATGGTGTTCAGCAGATCGATCTCGAACTTCGGTTTGATGACCACGTCTTCGGCCAGCAACGCCGCGTCCAGCACGCCGCGCAGGCCGTTGCGACGGGTCGGCAGCACCAGTTCGATGCTGGCCAGCTGCGCGAGATCGACGGCCAGCGGCAGGTCGGGGCCGAGCGCGGCGCTCGTCACCAGCACCATTTCCTCGTCGACCAGCGGCACCACGTCGAGCGTGAGGCGCCCGCGCGGCTTGTTGATGATGGCCGCATCCAGCCGGCCGGCTTCGACCGCGTCGATCAACTGCGCGCTGAAGCCGTCGGCGACCGACACTTCGACCTGCGGGAACATCGCATTGAACCTGGCGAGCGACTCCGGCAGCACGCTTTCCGCCTCCGACGACACCATGCCGAGCGACACGCGCCCCGTCACGATCGCGTCCTGCCGGCTCAACTGGTCGCGCGCCCGTTCGATGTCGCGCATGATCGGCGTGTACAGGCGGTACATCTGGCGCGCGCCGTCGGTCGGCGTCATGCCGTGCGGGCCGCGTTCGAACAGTTTCTGGCGCAATTCGGTTTCGAGCTTCGAAATCTGCATGCTGAGCGCGGGTTGCACGATATTGAGCCGCTTCGCCGCGCGCGTGACGGAGCCGTCTTCGAAAAGCGCGATGAAATACTGGATTTGCTTGAGGTCCATGAAGCGCGGAGGCGGGAAGGGGCGAGATATTGGCGCAAAGCGATTGGCGCAAAGCGCCGCAAACATCGAGTTTAACCGCACCGCGCGGCGCGGCTCGCGGCATCGTCACGAAAGGCTTTCCTTACGCTGCTACAATCTCGTCTTTCTCGATCGATTGTGCGCTATGGGTTTCGAACAACTCGCTGAACTGAAGAAGCAATTGGCCGCGGCTCGCCGCGAGGCTGCGCCTGCCGCGAAATCCGGCGCCAAGCCTGCTTCGAAGGACGCTGCCAGGCCGGCTAAGGAGGCTTCCAAGCCCGCTGCCAAAGACGCGTCCAAGCCGGGCGCGAGGCCTGCCCGCAAGCCCGCGCCGCCGCGCCGTGCCGCGCCCGCAGCCGCTCCCGGCGACAGGCCGGCTGCAGAGGCCAGGCCGGCGGTGGACGCAAAGCCGGTGGACCCGGTGGTGAAATCGATCGGGCGGCTGCAGAAGCGCTTTCCCGTTGCTTTCCCCAAGAATCCGGCGCCCAAGCTGCCGCTCAAGGTCGGTATTTTTGAAGATCTGATGGTGCATGCGAAGGAACTGTCGCTGAGCGAAGCCGAATTGCGTGATGCGATCAAGACCTGGTGCCGTGGCAGCCGTTATTGGAAATGTCTCGTCGAAGGCGCGGCTCGCGTCGATCTGACGGGCGCCGAGGCAGGCAAGGTCACCGCGCAGGAAGCCTCCGGCGCGCAGCGTCTGCAGGCGCATCGGGCGGGCAAGGGCGCGCCGAAGGCGGCCGGCGCGGCGAGCCCGAATGCAAGCGAAACTGCAAACGCAACCGGCGAGGCCGCGGCGGAAGCGGGCGCGCAAGCCACTGCCGAGGCAGCAACCACGCAGGCCGCAGCAGCCTCGCAAGAAGGCGTTGCGGACAAGCCGCAGGCCGGCGCGGCGGATACGACGGCGGATGATCGTGAAGCCACTCACGAAGCAAGTCACGAAGCCGCTACGGAACCGGCCAGCACGCCGGCCACCCGCGAAGCGTAAAACCCGCCACCCCGCCTAGGGGTGGCTGCCTTGCCGCGACGCAGCCCCCAGCCGGCTGCGCACGAATCCGACGTGTTCGCGCAGCACATAGAACGCGTCGGCGTAGGCGAGCGGCATGCGCAGCCGGTTCAACGAGTCCTCGATCCGATCCAGTTCCGCGAAGAGCCGCTTGCGCTCCTCTTCGGTCGAATCGGCGAGCGCGCCGCGTTCGATCGCAATCAGCGAACCATAAAAACGATAGATGCGCGAGCGCACCCGCCAGCGGTAGAGCGCGGGAATCAGCCGCATGGCCGGAAACAGCAGCACCGCCACCGGCAGCAGCAGAACGAGCGTGCGGTCGCCGATGCTCGCCAGCCAGAACGGCAGCGTGCGGTAGAGAAAGCTTTTGCCCGTCCTGTAGTAACGCTGCGCGTCCTCGCTGATCTGATATTCACGCGCAACCGGACTCGGAAATTGCCCCGCGCGCTGCAATAAGCCCGGCATGCCGTGCACTTCCTGCGCTGCTTCGATCAGCAGATCGGAGATGGCTGGATGCAGCGTGTTGCGGGCCACGAGCTCGACAGTCGGACTGATCAGATGCACCGTTTCAGGCGGGATCGTGCGTTTCAGGTCCAGCACGCCCGGCGGCAGGTCGATCTCGTCCAGATAGGGAAAAAGGCGCGTATAGGCGCTCGCCTCGGCAAAATTCATGACCGACACACCGGGCACCTTGAGCAGGCGCAGCATCAGGCCGCGGGTCGCGGAATCGCCGTTCAGGATCGCCGCGTCCACTTCGCCCGTCACCAGTTGGGTGGCGGCCTGCAAGCCGTCGGTCGGCACCAGTACGGTGTCGCCGCCCGGCTCGATACCATTGGCATCCAATAGTTTGAGCGAGAGCAGCCGTGTGCCGCTGCCTTCACGTCCCACTGCGATCCGTTTGCCTTCCAGTTGCGAAAGCTGGCTCAACCCCGAGCCGCGATAAAACACCACCACCGGGATATAGAAGACGCTGCCGAGCGACATTAGCGACGCAGTGTTGAGACCATCGGCCACGCCACCTTGCACGAAGGCGATGTCGACGTGTTGCTTCGGGTCCAGCAGGCGCTGCAGGTTCTGAACGGAGCCGTCGGACTCCAGCACGTTCAGCTTGATGCCGTTGCGAGCAAGGATTTTCCTGTATTGTTCCGCGGCGACGAAAAACGAGCTGTCGTGCGGGCCGGCGCTCATGGTGATCGTCTTGGGCGGCGCCGGATCGACCAGCCAGACGATCAGTGTGACCATCAGCACGACGAGCGCGGCCACGACGATATAAGGCAACGTGTGATCGCGCCACTCGGCGTGGGGTTGAACGCCTGAAAAATGCGGAGGACGCGGGCGCTGCTCTCTCATGGGGACTCGGTGCCGGGGCCGGGATGATTGCATTGTCCACTGTCCGCGCCCTGTTTGCCGTCGGCAGTTTGCTCTATTGACGGGGCGTAGGCAAAGTTTGCACCAGACGTGAATGCAAACGGAATGGCCGGAGCGGGGCGGCCAACGCCAGACGTCCAACGAAGCGCCGCAGCCACGCAGCGGATCGGTGAAATGTCCGGCATAACGGGCGCGCCGGCAAGCGGAAGGCGCGGGTCGTCGTGGCATAATCCGCGACAGCTTCCCCTCGTGTCGCCGGGCGCATCGTGAGTCGTTTCTATCGGAAGATCGGCAGTTGGCTGGGATTGTTCGCGATCCTGATGGCGACGCTCGCCCCGACGATCTCGCACACGCTGGCCGCACGCAGCGCTGAAAGCGCCATGGCGGGCGAGCATTGCGATATGCCTTCGATGGCCTCCATGGGCTCCATGGACACGATGCAGGAAGACGTGCCGCACGCGTCACCAGTCGCATCCAGTACGCCTGACCACCCCGGCAACGACCACACCCAGCACTCCACCCTGTCCGACGGCGACGCCTGCGGCTATTGCAGCCTGCTCGCCCACATGCCCGTCGTGCCGAGCGTCGAGGGACTGTTCGTCGTTACCGTCCGTGCTTTACAGCACACCGTCGCGACCCGCTTCGACAACGTGCGCCGTGTCGAACCGCTCACCTTCGCGCAGCCCCGCGCCCCTCCGTTCGCATCCTGATTCGAGTCTTCACGCGCGATGCATCGAGTGCATCGCGGCTGCCGCCGCACGTCCATCGCGACTGCGCGCGCCGGCCTTGTCACGACCTAGAAACAGGATGAATCATGCTGAACCAGACAACGCGCAGCGGGAAACCGCCGCGCGCGGCGGCGCTTGTCGCTGCCGCCAGCGTTTTGTTGTGCGCGCCTTCGCTCGCCAGTGCCCACGCGATTGCGGGCAATCGCGTCTTTCCGTCGACGATGGCCGTCGACGACCCCGGCGTAGGCGACGAAGCCAACCTCCAGTTCGGCCATCAACGCGTGCCGGGCGACAACGGCGACCAGAGCATCAACACCTTCGACTTCGAGTACGACAAGCTGATCACGTCGCGGCTCGCGGTGTCCGTGGACGGCACCTATGCGATGCAGAACAATCCGCGGGCGCACGGCTTCGACAACTTCGGCGTCGGCCTGAAGTACCTGCTGTATGTCAATGACGCGCACGAGTTCATGACCTCGATCGGCGTGGATGCCGAACTCGGCGGCACGGGCAGCCGCGCGATCGCCGACAACTTCTCGACGATCTCGCCGACCGTGTACGTGGGCAAGGGCATGGGCGATCTGCCCGAGTCGCTCGCGTATCTGCGTCCGCTCGCCATTACCGGTGAAGCGGGACCGGCGCTGACCACTGGCGCGGGACAGCCGAACGCATTCAACTACGGCTTCACGGTGCAATACAGCTTGCCGTATCTGCAGCAGCACGTGCGCGATGTCGGCCTGCCGCAGCCGCTCGCGAACCTGATTCCGCTAGTGGAGATTCCGCTGTCACGCAGCCAGGGGCAGACGACCGGCACAGTCAATCCGGGTTTTATCTGGATCAACCGTTATGGGCAGTTCGGCGTGGAGGCGCAGATCCCGATCAATCATGCAAGCGGCTCGCACGTGGGCATTCTGGTCCAGGCGCACATCTTCTTCGACGATGTTGCGCCGACCACGATCGGCAAACCTTTGTTTCAGTAACGCGGGAGAGTCACGATGATCATGAATGGCACGATCGGCAACCATCGCGGTGACGCGAGGCTCGCTGCCGCGAAACTGGCGGTGTGGTTCGCCGGTCTCGCAGTCGCGAGCGCGGCTTTCGCGCACGTGTTCCCGCAGAAGCAGGAACCCGGAGCCGGTGCGACGGTTGCCTCACCCGCGCAGGTGCGGGTGATTTTTGACGGACCGCTCGAAGCGGCGTTCAGTTCGCTGACGGTGACCGACGCGAGCGGCAAGCAGGTCAACGCGCAGAAAGCCGCGGTCGACGAGCATCAACCGGCACTGATCGCCGTGCCGCTGCCGCCGCTCGAGGCGGGTCACTATACGGTGCACTGGGTGGCCGTGGCGTCGGATGGACATCGCACGCACGGCGACTATGCGTTCAATGTGAAATAGCGGCAAGCGGTGATGCGCTGCGTCATCCGTCGAGGTATGGCGCGCGGTCGGTCGCATCATTCTGTTGCAATGACGCCGACCGCATGCGCATGCCTGGGATATCGCTTGCGGTATCAATGAGACGCGCCCGTCGCTTCGGCCGGAATCCCCGGCGGCAGTCCCGGCGGTGGTCCGCTGTCGGTGAGGGTGAGCATCGGCATCGAACTCGGGCATTTGAACGTTTTCAGCACATCGCTCGTCAGCGGATTGGCAACGCTGCCCGCACCCGCGATATCGAGCACAGCCTTGCGGCCGTCGAAATCGAAGGCTACACGTGTGCGTCCCGGTGTCGCGGTCTCGGCAACCAGGCCTTTCTGAACCAGTCGCATCAGCGCCCACGGTCCGTCCGTTGCGAGCGTCGAAGTCTCCGGCCGGATGCGCGGCTCGGCCGTCACCTCCGCATGCACCCCGCCGCGTGTGCCCGGCCACGTCACCGGGAACGGCGTAACCGGTCCATGCTGATAGAGCGTCGTCTGACCGTCGATATCGATCATCAGTCCGGTAATCGTCGGATCGATCTCGGGAATCCGGATCTCCGCCTTCCATGACAGCTGTTTCCGATCCGGGTCGGCGAAGAAGATGTCGCGGATCGCCTTCGCATGCTGGAACGGTTCGAGCTCCGGCCCCTGGACGGGTTCCGTCGCGCCGGCCAACGTCTTGTAGCGCCACGGTGTTGCCGACGTATCCACGAAGGCCGAGAGTGTCTTCACGAAGAAGTCGTCGATCACACCACCTTGCGCGAAGACACGCGTGAAGTCGTCGATACGCACCTCGCGCTGGCTGCCCGCCGCGAACGGATAGTTGCCTTCGATCGTCAACCGGCAGGTGTCGCCGACTACCGCCTGCATCTGTCGCGAGAGTAACTGGCCGATGCCCTGATTCACCTCGCGCGAGCCGTCCGCCGCCAGCGCCAGCAACACGGCGCGAAGCGGAGGCGGCATGGTGTTGGCGGTCATCTTGAGTCTGGCCGCCGTGTCGCTCGCCGGCGGCATGCTGTTGTTGGCGAGCGCATTGTCGGCGACCGTCAACGTCGTGTAGTAGTCGTTCAGCAGGTTCCCCACGCCGTCGAGCCCCGTCTTGTCCACTTGCGCCGTGCCTGCCTGCACGGCGGCCTGTCCGTCCGCATTGCCCGTAACGACCTCGCGCAGCGCGGCGAAGTGACTATCGACCAGTTCGCGTTCGATGATTTCCGAGGCCCGGATGCCGAGCGCCTTATCCGTTTTCTGGCTCAGCCGGTCGGCGGCCTTTTGCAGCAGGGAGGCGTCCGCTGCCGCGACGGCTTGCGTCAGCGTGGTCTCGCGCACGGCCGCGCGCGCCAGCCGGGCAAGCGGGGAATCGGGTGCTGCGAAGCTGCGCAGCACCTGTAGATCGAACTGCAGACTGGTCCCGTTGACGGTGCGAATGTCGCCGAGAAACGCATCCCACTGTCGCGCGTATTCCGTCAGATATTGGCGGCGGATAGCCTCCGTGAGCGGGTCGTCGGCGCCGCTCGCCGCGCTGACGAACTCAGCCGTTTTTTTTTGAGCCTCGCCCAGATAGGTGCGGCCCATTACCCAGGCGTCGTCGTCGCGCGCGGCCTCGACGAACTCGGGCACACGCTTGTCGAACAGCTGCCGGTAGCCGTCGAAGGTGAAGAGTCCCGGCACGCCGCGCGACAGCGGCGCGCCGCTCGCCCGCGTGAAGACGAGTCCGGCTTGCGGGCCGACCGCGCGGATCAGGGTGAATTCGTCGGGCGCCTCTTTCTGCATCGCCGCTCTGGCCCGTTCATACAGACGCGCGGTTGCATTACTGCCATCGAGAAACGAGCGGGCCTGCTGCACCAGCGAATCGTTTCGGATCAGCGGTGACTGGACCACGCGGCTGCCTGAAAAGAGCTGCTGCACGTGCTCGATCATCGAGGCGCGGCCGCCGAACACCGCTGCGCTATCCGTGTTCGCCCAGTCGTCAAGCACCCAGGCTTTCACGTCGTCGGCGTGGAATTTTGGCTTGTCGTAGAGCATCAGGTAGACGCGTAGCGCGTCGTAGGCGGTCTTCGAATCCTCGTTCGTCACCGCTTGGGAGATGACGTTCTCCATACGCCGCACAATAGGCGGCAGCAGCAGGTTGTCTTCGAGCACGTCGAAGGTGCGGCGGCTCTCGGCGACCACCTCAGGCGCGGTATAAAGACCGAACCGGAACGCGCTATCCGGCTCCGCCATGTCTAGCCCCGGGAAGGTCGGCAGGTAGCGCGCTTCGGTGAGCGTATCGGGGACCGCGTCGGGTTTCGGCTCCTTGTAGAGTTGCGCGACCTTCGCGGCCAGCGCCTGCGACTTGCGGCCGATGAGGGAAAGATAGTCGCTGTTATGCGCGAAGCTGAGCCGCAGGCCGATTGCAAGCCATGCGAAGAGAAGCACGGCGAGCGCATGGCCGGTGAACCGCAGCAAACGGAAACGGAATTCCCAGCGCAGATTGGGACGCACCAGTTGCGCCTCGGCGAACACGACCTTGGTGAGCAGATCGTGCAGGAAGTAGCTTTGATTGCCCGCCGGCCTGGCACCGCGCGTACCGGGCACCCTATCGAGCGATGCCGACAGCCGCCGTGCGATAGTGCGCCGCCCGGCGACCAACGAGTCGCCTGCCTGAATCGCGCTCGTGAAGTAAACGCCGCGCAGGGTGGCGTGAAGTTGCGTGGCGTCGTAACGTGAGTCGAGGAACACGCGTTCGACCAGCTCGCCCAGCGGTTGCGACAGTGCCGCAAACTCTTCGGATAGCGCGACGAGCTGCCGGCGCCGGGCCGGATCGAATTCGTCCTGCAAACGCGTGTTGATGCCGTCGGCGAGGCGGTTTGTCAACAAGCCGAGTTCCTCGTCGCAGCGCGTCCGCATGCCTCGGGCGGCAAGCGACTCCTTGCCGTAGGGCAGCGTAAAGCCCCAAGGTTGGGCTCGTCCCTCGGCCGTCAATGAAGCGAAGTATTCGTTGAAGCCGCTCAGGCGGTCCATCTTGGTCACGACCAGATAGACCGGAAAGCGGATGCCGAGCGTTTCGCGCAATTCCCCAAGACGTGCGCGTAACGCCGCCGCTTCGGCCATGCGCGCGTTGTCGTCGAGACTCGTCAGCGCGGCAAGCTCGACTGTCACTATCGCGCCGTTGATCGGCGCGCGAGGCCGGTGTTTGCGCAGCATCGCAAGAAAGCCGAGCCATTCGTCCGCATCCGTTTTTTCGTGCAACCGGTTCGAGTCCGGATGATTAGCGGCGGGCGACGCGACCGTTTCGCTCGTGGCGGCCGCGTCTTCATGCCTTGATGTGGCCGTCGCCTTGTCGGCAGCCTTGCTCGTCACCGTAGCGAGCGTCGACGCCGGTCGCCCGTTTTGCGAGGTGCCATGACAGGTGTAGTGCCCCGCGGTATCGATCAGCACCGCTTCGTTGGTCAGCCACCATTCGACGGACTCAGTGCCAAGGAGAGCACCGGCAGTGCGCTGCATTTGCGCCGCGAGCGGAAACGGCAGTCCGGCATTGAGCAGGGCGGACGTCTTGCCGGAGCCTTGCGCGCCGAGCGTGATGTACCACGGCAGTTCATACAGGTAGCGTTTGCCCTGAAACAAACGCGCGATCCCACGCGCTCCCGTGCGCATGGCTTTCAAACGCGCGAGCGCCGCCGAGACGATCGCATGCACGTTTTCCAGTTGCGCCGCAGCCGGCGATGCCTCCTTCCTGCGGCCAAATTCGAGCAGGCTTTGGAGGAATTGCGGTTCGCTGCGCATTTTTTGCAAGAGCAGGAACGCCCAATACACGACGGAGATCGCCAGCAATATCGCAATGGCGATCATGCGCGCCGAGGCGGACACAAACGGTTGTTCGCGGCCGACCGTGACGAGTGGCGACGCGTGCCAGATCAGCAGGCACAGCAGCGCCACGAAAAACACACTGGCGGACCAGCCTGCCAGCCACAGCAGCACGCCTGCCAGCATGAGTGCTATCACCAGCACACGCATGCCGACGGGGGCGAGCGGTTTCAAGCCGCCGAACGCCACCAGCGGACCCACAAACCAGATCACCAACGCGATAACCAGCAGCGCGGCGAGAGCGAGGAACTGGCGCGATACCAGAAACGACAACTTCTTCATGCCTGAATTTCCCAAGTGTCCTGGTTGATCCGTCATTGCGCGACCGTGATCTCGACGCGGCGATTTTGCGCGCGGCCCTGTACGGTGGTGTTATCGCCCACTGGATCGGCGGCACCTTTTCCTACGGCTTCGAGGCGCGTCGCCGGTACGCCGGCTGTCTGAAGCAGTTGCATGATCTGCGTGGCGCGCTCCTCCGAGAGGGCTTGGTTCGAGGCGAACTGGCGGCTTCGGATCGGCAGATTGTCGGTGTAACCCAACACGGCGATCTTGCCCGGCACCTTGACGATTTCGCCCGCGAGCCTGGTGATGAGTGGCGTCATCGCGCTCTTCACCGCCGCGGCTCCCGGCGGGAACATGGAATCTCCGCGGAACGTTACCGAGCTGTGATGGTCGTCTTCGTCGACACTCACTGTGCCGGCGGCAATCTCGTTCTTCAACAGTTCCTTGAGGTGCAGTGCGCGCGGGGGAGGCGGGGGTGTCATGCGGCCAATGTCGGCGATCTGCTGTTGCACCTCCGCGCTGTGGTTCAGCAATTCGTATTTGAAGTAGCCGAACAGAGCGATCAGGATGACTGAAAGAACAAAAAGCGTGATCCATACCGGGAAGTCGAAAAACGACACCCGGTTGCCCTTCGCATCCGATTGCCAGTGTGGCGACAGCGCGACGGCCAGACTCCCGTGCCGCGGCATGATCTCGTTATAGATCCGTTGACGCACGGTTTCATGTTTGCGTCGTCCATCGGCCTCGTAGCGGTAGCGGCCTTCGAAGCCCAGACTAAGAATCCGGTAGATGAGTTCGAGCAGGTCGAGATGTTCCTGCGACTCGCTCATCAGCCGCCCGACCAGCAGATAGACCTTGGTGCCGCCTTGCCGATCTTCGTGGAAGAGCGTGGCAAGTCCATGGGTATTCCATTCGACGCCGGTTTCTCCGCCTTTGCCCCATACCGTTTGCATGGCGGCTTCGTCGAGTGCCGTGCACAGGCAATAGCGCGCACCGAGCATATGATCGCGCCGGATGTTGGTCTGATCGCAAAGCTTCTGGAAAGCCCGCACTTCCTGCTCAAGCAGCACTCGCAACTGTTCTATCCCGTCCTGCTGCAACGGGTCGGGCAGGTCCGCCAGCGCGCGCAACAAAGGGCGGGCCGCTTCGAGCAGCGGGTTGCGCGAGGCCCTGATCGCGACAAGGCGCTCCGCGGTCGATTCACCCGGCGGCGCGTCTCGATGAGGCGACGGGCCGGACGCCGCCGCGCTCGCGGCTCGGGAAGACACTTCTGGCTGCGCGAAATGTGAGGCGGCGGCCTGTATGCCGCCCTGATCGCCCGGCCATGGGTCACGCTCGCGCGAGCGGTTTGCTACGTCTGAATGCACTGACTGACCTTTTCTCTCTGGATTGTCGTCGCCCCTTGTTATTCGAGGCGCTAGCGTCTCACGCTGCCTTGTACCCGCTAATGCGTGCTAGCCGCGCACGCCCCACAGTTCGAGCTTCAGCGACGGGAATTCGCCGGCGACATGCAAGGCAAGTCCACCGTGTCGCGCGACTTCGTCCCACAACGGGCCGCCACGGGCGAACTCGTAATAGACAAAGCCCGCGTTAAACGGGATCTGTCGCGGCGGGACCGGCAACGCCTGTAGCGCGATGCCCGGCAGATGTCCCCGCACCAGATCGGGCAGCCGTTCAGAGGGGCCGGCTTTCGCCTGAGCGGCAAACTGTTGCTGGAGCAGGTCGGGCGGCATCGCGGCCTGCACCGCGAGCACCACTGCCGTGAAGCCGCGCATGTCGACGGGATCGACCACCGCGTTGCGCATTCCATGTCCCAGCTCTCTTAGTTCAATGTGCTGTGCGCTGCGCACCAGCACCGCATTGAGCAGTAGATGCGTGTCGTCCACCAACGGCTTCAGACAAAGGTGCGGCGTGGTGTGCTGGTAAGCCGGATGGGAATCGAGCGGCCGCCGGCTATCGGTGCGCACGTAGGTCGACAGTTCTCCCGCCATGCAGAGCAGCAGCGCATAAAGATCGGCCGGGGACGTGGCCGGCACCCGGCGTAGATGCTGGAGCAAGGGCTCGTAACGGTTGAGCGTTTGCAACAGCAGATAGTCGGAGACTTCCGCTGTGGTGCCGGCGTTGCCGTTAGCGCCGGTCAGACGGGTTGCGAGCGCGGTTGCACGCAGGCGCGTGAGTTCGTGAATCTTCGCGAGCCAGCTCGTGAGCAGTTCGCTCGCACCGAAGCCCGCCACCGGCGGAATCAAAGTCTCGTCCAGCGCGATGCTGCTGTCCGCGTGAATCGTCTTGACGCGAGTGAGCGCGAGGCCGATCCATGCATCGGTCAATTCCTTCTCCGGCACGAGCCGCAGGCGCAGATTCGACAACTGCACGGTCTTCGGACCTTGTCCGATCGAATTCGTGTCGCGCAACTCGGTGTCGAATACAGTGTTGCGCGCGAGCGAGTCGGCCGCGTTGTCGAAGGTTGTCTCTTCGCCGTTCGGCACACGCACGGGCACCGCGAGATAGATCACCTGATCCAGGTGCTCCGCGCGGATGGTGAGCGGCGCGGGCGGCGACGTGCTGGCGGGCATATCGAACGGCGTGCCGTCGGCGAACACGCCACTGGCCGACTTCACGATCACCTTGCCGAGCGCCAGCGCTTCGCTATCGAGACTGTAGTGACTGAAGCCGAAGAAAAACGGCGAGAGCGTCGCTGCGCGTTTGTGCGCATAGTGCTCGAGGTATCGCTCCTGTTGCTGAAAAAGCTGCGGGCGCAGAAAGAGCCCCTCGCTCCAGACCACCTTGTTATGCCAGCTCATGCTTTTATTCCACTATTTTCTTTCGGTGATCCTGATTGCGTTCGGTTCAAGATCGATGGTCAGTTTCAATTTCGGCGAGGCGCGATACCACGCCGCATCGGGCGCGGACGGTAGCGGATAGGCCGCGCGCCATACCGAGTTGGGCAGATCCCGATAGGCCGCGAGTATTCCGATCACGGTCGTGGCGGGATCGGTTTTGGTCCGGATAAATTTGCTCTCGCCTGGCCGCAACTGGAATTGCGCGCGCGTGACAAGGTCGTCCGCGAGGGCTGTCCTGTCTTTGTCCTGCAATGAAAAGAAGTCGGCGGAATTGAATGCCGCGTCGGTTTTCAATTCATAAACCCGTATGACGATCGGCGCCGCACGCTTCTGGTCGTCTGGATTGACACCCGACGACGCAACGACCGACAGTTCGAGCTTGACGGGTTCTTTCGCGGTGTTCGGATCGCGGCTGGCGCACGCGGTCAGCGCACATGCAAAGGCGAGGGCAATAACGGTGGCGAACGGGCGCATTGGGCAACGCAAAAATGAGGCACGATAGAAACGCAGCAAGGACGCAACCCGGCGAGGCCAGGGAACTCTAGGACCTACCGGGGACGGGGCTGCGCGTGAACCGGCAACGCGGCTCAAGTTTCCTTATTGCCCTTGATGTCGTAACCGGCTGTCACTGCGCCGCCGCTACCGCCCTGTGCGTTCTGAACGACATACTCCTGCTTGACCTTCGCAAACGAAAGGCGAACATGCTCGTGAATACCGTCGTCGGCGTTGCTGCCGGACGGATGAACCTGGGTGACGATCACATCGTTCATGGTGATCTTCAGATATTCGAGCGGGTTGCCGCCGGCTTTGCGCACAACCAGCACAGCCTGGTCGACGTGCTTACCGGTCAGGCAGTATTTCATCAGGTTCGGGCTCGCCCGATCCACGAGGTGTTCGAACTCGAGGTCGTCCACGGTCGCTTTTCCTGCGCCGCCGCCGGAGCCTGCATGCATATTCGCTTGCTGGGACACTCGCCAGCCCCAACTCCTGACCTCGATTTCGTTCTTGTGCGAAGCATCCGGCGACTCTCCATCAATGCCGTTGATCTTGAGAAAAATGTCTTGTGCCATTTAAAAAAAGCTCCTTGCGTGTTGAATATTGATAGTCTGGTTTTCACTACTTGCTGGCTACATCCGCAATCTCTGCCTGCAGTGCCTCACGAAGACTACGGCGATCGTCGGCGGCCCTGATATCGTCGATAAGCCATTTGCCACGAACCCAAACCAGATCGAACTCCACCTGGTGTGGCTCCTTGAAGTTTGTAAACGACACGACGGCCCTCGCCGTGTGACGCTTCGCGACCGTGACGTCGATGCCGGTCGTCGTGATGTCGAAATCCTGGCAGCGGCAAACCGGATCCATGTCCAGATAGCCGGCCTCTCCCTTCAATGCCCGCTGATCCTTCCTGATGACCCGCATGAGTGAGGGCGACGCAATGGCATGAGAGCCGGACGTATCGATGCCGGGAGGATCGCCGTTGAACGTGTAGGCGCCAAAGACGGTTTGCAGAAACCGCTTCGCCGAATCGACGCTCTGTGCAAGTGCCGGTTGCATGCCCAGAGCAGCCCACGCAACCGCCGCCAAAGTGCAGCTTCGCCATTGCCTCATTGCGCCCCCTGCCAGCGATACACCTTGTACGCCGGCTTCTTTTGACGATAGCCCGGACCGCCCCACATATCGTTCTGGCGAAAATCCGAGACCCACTGCAAGCCGTTGTACATGGTGATATGGCCGGCGATATTGCCGCCGGGATAAGGCTGAATAACGGCCGTGTCGCCTTTGCGCGGCGTAATCAGGTCGCCCACGGATACTTCGACAAACCCA
The DNA here is from genome assembly GCF_046028085.1 of Paraburkholderia sp. RL17-380-BIE-A. Taxonomy (NCBI): domain Bacteria; kingdom Pseudomonadati; phylum Pseudomonadota; class Betaproteobacteria; order Burkholderiales; family Burkholderiaceae; genus Paraburkholderia; species Paraburkholderia sp. RL17-380-BIE-A. The sequence continues at coordinate 120,307 of NZ_JARESQ010000019.1, read as the reverse complement.
TGCGCGCGCAAAACGGGACCATAGTTCCTGGCGAACTCGACCGCCGGTCCCTGAGAAATGACGATTCCGCCGGCCGCAAGCGCTTGCCTCACATAGGTCGCGCATCGGCCATTGGAATCCGCATGGGCGTGAGTATTCAGATGCCTGACCGCCGCATCGACATCGTAATTTTCATCGGACATATCAACGTGTTGAATCGGATCGCAATCGGTTGAAATCACGAACGGAAAGCGGGGCGAGATGCGGACGCACACCTGTTTTCGTAGCGCTAACATGATCTGCATCCAGAAGCCTGCTTCCGGCCGTTTCAGTCAGGCGGCTTCCTTGATGGACGGCAACCGCGCGACGAGGCGCAAGGACACCGTCAGCCCTTCGAGCTGAAAGTGCGGGCGCAGAAAGAACTTCGCCTGGTAGTAGCCGGGGTCGCCTTCCACTTCCTCCACCACCACCTCCGCGGCGGCGAGCGGCCGCCGTGCCTTGGTTTCCTGCGATGAGTTGGCGGGATCCGCGTCGACGTAATGCATGACCCACTCGTTCAGCCAGCGCTGCATGTCTTCGCGCTCCTTGAATGCGCCAATCTTGTCGCGCACGATGCACTTGAGGTAATGCGCGAAGCGCGAACAGGCGAACAGATATGGCAGGCGCGCGGACAGATTCGCGTTCGCGGTGGCGTCCGCGTCGTAGTATTCAGCGGGCTTCTGCAATGACTGCGCACCGATGAAAGTGGCGTGATCGGTGTTCTTGCGGTGGATCAACGGGATGAAGCCGTTCTTCGACAATTCGGCTTCGCGCCGGTCCGAGATCGCGATTTCGGTTGGGCATTTCATGTCGATACCGCCGTCGTCGGTGGGAAACGAATGGCACGGCAGATTCTCGGCCGTGCCGCCCGATTCGACGCCGCGGATCAGCGAGCACCAGCCATACAGCTTGAACGAGCGATTGATGTTCACGCCCATCGCGTAGGCCGCGTTGGCCCATGCATAGCGATGGTGATCGGAGCCGTTGGTGTCCTCTTCGAAATCGAACTCGTCGACGGGGTGGGTTCTCGCGCCATAGGGCAGCCGGGCGAGGAAGCGGGGCATCGCAAGCCCGACATAGCGCGCGTCTTCGCCATTGCGCAACGAGTTCCATGGCGCGTACTCCAGGTTTTGCGTGAAGATCCTGGTCAGGTCGCGCGGGTTGGCGAGCTCCTGCCATGATTCCATTTGCAGGACCGCAGGCGACGCGCCGGAAATGAACGGCGTGTGCGCCGCTGCGGCCACCTTGGCGATCGAGCCGAGCAGATCGACGTCGGGCGGCGTATGGTCGAAATAGTAGTCGGCTACGAGGCACCCGTAAGGCTCGCCGCCAAGCTGGCCGTACTCCTGTTCATAGATCTGCTTGAAGAGCGGGCTCTGATCCCACGCAATGCCTTTGTAGCGTTTCATCGTGCGCCGCAACTCGTCTTTCGACACGTCCATGAAACGGATTTTCAGACGCTCGTCGGTCTCCGTGTTCGAGACCAGATGGTGCATACCGCGCCAGGCGGACTCCAGTTTCTGGAAGTCGTCATGGTGCAGAATCAGATTGATCTGTTCGGAAAGCTTGTGATCGATCTGCGCGATGATCGCCTCGATGCTTTTATACGCGTCGTCGCTGATCGTGGCCGACTGCAGCAGTGCCTGTTCGGCGAGCGTCTGCACCGCGTGTTCGACAGCCACGCGGGCCTGTTCCGTTTTCGGTCTGAATTCGCGGTTGAGCAACTGGGTAAAGTCGGACGGCGTATGCGCTTCCGCAGCCCCCGCGTGTATCTGTTGTGTTGCCATGTCTTGTCCTCCGGATATGTTCTGGCCACTCGGTCAGATGGTCGCGACCGTATCCACCGTGTCGTGGTTCGCGTCTGTCACGTGCGGTTTCGGTGTGGCCGCAAGCGATTTCAACAACGCCGGATCCTGTAGCAAACTGTTGACGAGTGATTCCGCACCGGATTTGCCATCCATATACGTTTGCAGATTCGCGAGTTGCGTGCGGGCTTCGAGCAGTTGGCGCAGCGAATCGACCTTGCGGGCAACGGCCGCTGGCGAGAAGTCTTCAATGCTCTCGAAGGTCATGTCGACCAGCAACTGTCCGTCGCCTGATAGCGTGTTCGGCACCGTGAATGCGACGCGCGGCTCGATCGCCTTCATCCGTTCGTCGAAGTTGTCGATATCGATGTCGAGGAAACCGCGCGCGGCTACCGGCGGCAGCGCCTCGACGGGCGAGCCGGAAAGGTCCGACAGCACGCCCATCACGAACGGCAATTCGACCTTTTTCTCGGAGCCGTAGACTTCGACGTCGTACTCGATCTGCACACGTGGCGCCCGATTGAGCGCGATGAATTTCTGCGAACTGCTGGGAACGGACATGGAGGTCTCCGTGGACGGTGGTGAAGAGTCGGCAGCGGTCAGTCAACCTGCTCGACGGAAAATGTGGGTGACATGGTGGCTGGTGAGGGCTTTTCCGGCGCTGGCGCAAGCGCATACGTGCATTGAAAAGCGAGCGCCGCGATGGGTAGCGCGCTCACGTCGACGAGGTCGATCTCGATGCGGGTGATCGTTTGTTTCGACGCAAAGGCGTCGAGCCAAATCGCGGAAAGGCGCGGCAGCACATGTTGTTCGATGAAGCCGATCAGCACGCGAGCCCCGGTTTCCTGAACAAGGCACCTGCCGACGATGTAGTCCACCACTTGCCGGCTGTACGCGAGCGCCATGTCGTGAACGTCAGCCATGCGTCTGGCAACGCGCTTCAGATGGAGCCGCACGATGCGCGCAAGCGATTCGTGCGCGAGAGGCCGGTACGGCACTACGGTGACGCGGCCGAGAAATGCCGCGGGAAATGCCTTGAGCAATTCGGGTCTGAGGGCTTCGCGCAATTGGTTTGCATCGGGTGAGCGCGACGCATCGGCGCACAGGGTGGCCGTGAGTTCCGAGCCCGTGTTGCTGGTGAGCAGAATCGTCGTATTGCGGAAATCGATGTAGCGGCCGTCTCCGTCTTCCATATAGCCCTTGTCGAAGACCTGGAAGAACACTTCATGCACGTCGCGATGAGCCTTCTCGATTTCGTCGAGCAAGACCACCGAATAAGGGCGGCGCCGCACGGCCTCGGTGAGCACGCCTCCCTCGCCGTAACCGACATAGCCGGGCGGGGCGCCTTTCAGTCCGGAAACGCTATGGGCCTCCTGATACTCGCTCATATTGACGGTGATCAGGTTCTGCTCGCCGCCGTAGAGCGCCTCGGCGAGGGCGAGCGCGGTTTCGGTCTTGCCCACACCGGAGGGTCCGGCAAGCAGGAAGATGCCCAGCGGTTTCTTCGGATCCGTAAGCCCGGCGCGCGCGGTTTGCACCTGTTCGCCGATCTGACGCAAGGCGTCGGACTGCCCGATCACGCGCGCTTCGAGCGTGGCTGGCAGCGACTGCACGGCGGCCACTTCGTCGGTGACCATGCGGCCGACGGGAATGCCCGTCCAGTCCGACACAACCTGGGCGACGATCGCCTCGCTCACGTCCGCGAACACCAGTGGCGCATCGCCCTGCAATTGCGTGAGGGCGTGCTCCAGATCTTTGAGCGTGTGAAGCGATGCGCGCGCCTCCATGCTCGTGTCCGCGCGTGGCACGCCGCTATCGACGCCGAACGCATCACGAGCGGTGAGCAAGGCCTGCGCCGCTGCGAGCTGCGCTTTCCAGCGGGCTTCGATGCTCCCTTCAACGGCGACGAACTCATCGACGCGCGTCTGGGCCGCCGTCAGTGCGCGGCCGGTGTCCAGCCCGATACGCGATTCCGCGGTGAGCAACTCGCTTTCGACGCGTGCCGCCCGTACGCGCTGACGCACGTCCTGCAACTCTCGCGGAGGCGCGTGCTGGGAAAGTGCGACACGCGCGCACGCGGTGTCGAGAAGACTGATGGCTTTGTCCGGCAGTTGCCGTGACGGGAGATAGCGATGCGACAGCGTCACTGCCGCGCGGATCGCCTCGTCGCGCACGACGACATCGTGATGCCGCGAGAAGGTCTTTGCGAGGCCGCGCACCATATCGATAGCGGCCGGTTCTTCCGGTTCCCGCACCTGCAGGACCTGGAAACGCCGGGTGAGCGCCGGATCTGTTTCGATGTGGCGCTTGTACTCCGCCCAGGTCGTGGCGCCGATCGTGCGAATCGCGCCGCGCGCAAGCGCGGGTTTCAGCAGATTGGCAGCGTCGCCAGTGCCTGTCTGACCGCCCGCACCGATCAGCGTGTGGATTTCGTCGATGAACAGGATCACGGGCACCGCCGACTTCAGCGCGGCCTCCAGCACGCCTCTCAAACGGGACTCGAATTCGCCCTTCATGCTCGCGCCGGCGAGCAGCGCGCCCACGTCGAGCGTCAGCAAGCGCACGCCCACCAGTTTGGGCGGCACGTCGCCGGTGGCGATGGCGCACGCAAGTCCCTCCACGACGGCAGTCTTGCCGACGCCCGTTTCGCCAGTCAGCAACGGATTGTTTTGCCGACGGCGCAGCAGCACGTCGATCATCGTGCGAATTTCCAGCTCGCGCCCGATGACCGGATCAATTTCGCCGTTGTGCGCAAGCGCGGTCAGGTCCGTGCAGAACTGTTCGAGCGGCGAAGCTTTTGATTGCGCGGCAATTGCATGCGAGGTCTCGCCTGGCACGGCCGGTGAGAAATCGCTGTTGTCGTAGGGTGCTTCAGCGGTTTCTGGGGATGCGTCTATGGATGCCAGCAGAGATGCGTTCAGACCTTCGGCGGTTAGCCTGGCGAACGCCGGTGAGATGCAAAGCAGCACACGCCGCAATTCCACCGTCTGTACGAGTGCCGCGACGAGCCATGCGCTGCGAATGCGCCGGTCATTGAAGCTGAGCGTGGCCAAGACCCAGGCTCGCTCGATCGCCATTTCGACGTGATGCGAGAAATCGCTGATCGAACTGGCACCTGCGGGTAGCGCGGCGAGCGCGCTCGCCATGTCACGATCGAGCGCTTCCCGGTCGATACCACAGTGCCGCGCAATCCGATGCAGGTCCGAGTCGGGCTGCTGCAGCAGTTGATGCAGCCAATGCACGAGTTCGATATACGGATTGCCGCGCAGCTTGCAGAAGACGGTGGCGGACTCGATGCTTTTGTATAGCGTAGTTCCGAGCTTGCCGAAGAGCGCCTGTCGCGTAGTCGTCATGGGGTTTCTCTGCGTCGCTGTCATGCGTTTTCGTGCTTTCGCTCGTTGTCGGGCGAAGCAATTGCGGATCGGCCAAAATCAATCTGGGATCAATCTGAAAATAGGGCTGCGGGCTATTCGATCCATTGCGGATCAATCAAATTGCCATTCTTAAGTCATGATATTTTTTTAAGTGAAATAAAATCGTCAGGATTGTATTAAGCACCTGACTTGATTCATCCGTCAATTGATGTCTGTCGAAATAGATTGAAAATGGATGACGTTGTGAAAATTCCGAGTCGGATTGGGATTGTTCTTCACGAAAGTGTTATTTTTTGATTCTATTGTGCATATAAGTGATTGTTTTTATGGGGATTGATGGATTTGCACCAATGTCTTGAAATTACGGGAGAGTCGTGAAAATATGTGAAATACCGTGCCCTGAAAGATTTTTATCCTAATTTTTATCAAAAAAATAAGAGGTAGCGGTGAAATAGAATTTCATTCTTTTTGAAATGGACTGATGCCCGGGATTCGTGTTTAGAATGAGACTCCCGCCAATCAGGAAAGCACGGGCAATGACATGTGGGTGAGAAGATTTATCAGGCATGAAGTGAGGGTGTCCCCGCGCGTTGAAGCGGGCCCGACACAAACGGAACGCAAACTGCCTGGAGACGGGCGCCTTGCACATCAGAGCGCCGACGATCATCTGCGCGCCCCCGAATACGATTCCGAGTACCGCAAAGACGAAGATCTGCTTGGAAGCAGCGCAATATTCGGCCTGATCGGCGCCGCCCTGGCGTCTGATACCGGCGAGTCGCGGCGAGATCGCAGCGAAGCAAGCAGCGGTATCAACGATCTGATCGAAACGTTGCACGAGCAGTACCTGCGCGTACTTTGCGATCCCCATGCGTCTCTGTCTGGAGGTTGGGAAGGGCAATCCGCCCTTTCAGCCGGCGTGTATCCGGCTTCGCACTACGAGGCGCAATCCGCTGCACGGACACAGCACATCGCGTCGATCGAAGCACTTCTGTCCGGGGCGCGTTTCATGGAAGACGCGTTCGGCCCGCTCGCCGCGGACCTGGAAGCCGACTTCGGCATGGCGGAGCCGGTGCCCGAAATCCTCGGTCTTTTCGCACCGGAGGCATCCCTCGCCGTGGCCGAACGGCGCGCGCGCGTGTTGCAGCCCGCGCTGGCACGACGGGACCACCATGCGTTGGGTCTGGACAGCCCGTTGCCGGCCCCACGTTCAATGACACACGAAGAGACTCGATGACCGCATATCTATCCCGCAGCAACAAGACAGAGTGGCAGCAAGGCGCCGCCGATGGACAGGCCTAAGGCGCCTGCTTCCGGGGCCGTGAAACGCGAGGCGCGTTCCGCGCGCGAAGGCGCCGCCACGCCCCGACGAGCGAGCGCGCATCTGTTGCCAACGTTGCTCGACCGTCTGCGTGACGATGCGCCGCGCAGGCACACGGAAGCGCCCAGTGAATACACGGTGACCCGTTCGCAGATGCGCGACATCGTGCAGCGCGATCTGGCATTCCTGCTCAATACGACCAGCATGGAGGATCTGATCGATCGCGAGCGATATCCGCATGTGGCTTCGTCGACGGTGAATTTCGGCGTGCCGCCGCTTGCGGGGGCCTTCACGGCAACGCGCAAATGGGAACACATCGAGAAGATCATCCGGTCCGCGATCAACGAGTTCGAGCCACGGCTTATCGCCGAATCACTCAGCATTGCGCCGCTCGCCGGTGTCGATGCCGAGGTTCACTACAACGTGCTGGCATTCGAGGTCCGCGGCATGATTCGCATGGATCCGTATCCGCTCGAATTCATGGTGCAGAGTTCGCTCGACCTGGAAACGAGTCAACTGAACGTCACTGGAATGCGCGCGGGCTGAGCGTGATCCTGTATCGCGGCGGACGCATGAAGAACAACCGCAAGTGCAGATGGGCAAGCCGGATGAAGGTCAATGATGAGCAAAAGCAGAAAACACCTTGTGCAGAGCGCGGGGACAACGAAAGCACCTGTGCCTCACAACTGGATGACCCCGGTCGACTCCGCGGCACCGTGCGGCATCGACCTCGAATACGACCCGGAATTCGTCGTTCTCGCGGCGAAAATCACCACGAGGCCGGACGCGCAATACGGCGATTTCGTGGGATCGCCGGAGCCCGTCAACTGGAGCGACGTCGATCGCGATTGCCGCCGTTTGATGATGCGCAGCAAGGACATGCGTCTCGCCGTGCTGTTCACGCGCTGCCGCACCCGGCTCACCGGTGCGGCGGGACTCGCCGAGGGCGTGGGCCTGCTCGCCGCGTGGCTCGCGGCTTTTGCGGATCAGATTCACCCGCAGCCCGGCGTCGACGCGGATCGCGAGGCCGCGCTCGAAATCCGCATGAACGCATTGCAGGCCCTGACCGACGTGGATGGTCTGCTTGCGGATGTGCGAGAAATCGCGTTGACGAAGTCGACTGCCACGCGCCTTCAGGTGCGCGACATTGAGCGTGCGTTTGCTTATCCCCGTCTAAACGATGCGCTTGCGCCGGAATCGGTGACGCGGCAACTCGACGATCTGCGCTCACAGCAGCAGGGCACGTTGACGGGCTTCGACGAGGCGCTCGTCAGCCTCGCCGCGATCGACGCATGGAGCCGCGAGCACCTTGGTGTCCACGCGCCGGATCTTTCGGCGCTGACCCGGTTGCTCCGGCATGTTGCGCGAGATGGCGCGTACGCGGACAAAAGGAAAGCGGACATCGCTATGAGTGACCCGCCGACCATCGAAGGCAGCGTGGGTGATGCGCATCACGATTCGTTGGCCGCGCACGAAGGGGAGTCGACGCGCGCGAACGTCGATGTGATGGAAGGCGAGAGCGGCGGCACGCCACTTACCGATCGCCAAACCGCTCGCGAACTAATCAGGCAGGCCCGTGAGTGGTTTGAGAAAAACGAACCGAGCAGTCCGGTTGCTTTGCTGCTCGCGCGTGCCGAGCAGCTTGTGGGTAAGCGCTATGCGGAGGTGGTCAAGGCCATTCCCGCTGAACTGCTTGTTCAATGGGAGAGCGAGGGGTGAGCGCCCCACGTGGGAGCGGCGGCGCAGGCCGCCTGAACAAATCAAATAGACATCGGTACGCTTCGCCACGAAGTAGTCGATACGCGAAGCGAATTGATGATAGGTCGCTCCCGTCATGCCCTTCACCGAGCTTCCTTTTGTATAGTCGTATGCGAGTCCGCACCGCCGCCGACACACCGCACGCAACCGTCCGCCCACTAGCATGAGCGGCCACGCCGCACCCATGAAGAAGGCGCGAATCATCGCGCCTTTTTTTCGCCCGTGCATCCGGTGCACTCGGGCCGACCCGTGATCTGTCAACTCCAGTGCGCATTGTCATGCGGCGCGCATCAGTCGCATTGCTTTTCCGACTTATCCCATGTACGCCGCTGCCGGCCTCCACAGATGATTTTGTGCCTGCAGTGGCTAAGCCGCTGCAGCAGCACCGGTGGCTTGGCTCGCCGGTCGCCTTCGTCTATTTCATGGAGTCGTGGAAATGTCGGATCAGGAACGTAAAGGCACGTTTTTATCACTTCGTCACTGTAGGCACGCTCACCGGGCACGGCGGGCGTGTCACCACCGGGCGGTCTATCACGCTGACCGGGCTGCCCCTTGCGTGTGTCGGAGATATCGTGACATACAGCGACGGCGCGCGTGCCGTGATCAACGACAGTCCGCATCGCCGTTGCACACATCCACCCTGTTCGTGCCGCTCGATGAGCATGGCAACCAGCTTCAACTTCAGTGAGGGTGTGCAGGTATGAAACGACGCATAGCAGTTGTGGGCGACACCTTGAGCGGGGGGGGCGAGGTTCTTGACTATGTGCAGGGCACCGGCTTTCGCTTTCACGGCCATAAGGCCGCACTACTCGGCAAGGAAGCATTCTGTCTGACGTGCAAAAGCACGGGGATACTCGCGAAAGCGGGCGGCCCGTATCGGCTTCAATACGAGACGACGCACCATGTGGCACTCGATGGAGATATCGTTTTGTGCCAGTGTTCAACCCCACCGCGCATCACTGCGAGCCTGGCAGGAGAGTCGTGGTGCGAGGACCGCGATTATGAATACGCGCGACGCGTGGAGCTTGATGGTGAGCACGCGTCCCAAGTCGAGTATGCACATCAACGCCACGATGAGCAGTTTGCGTTTGTTGACGCCGCACATAACGTAGTCCCTGACACGCCTTACACCGTGTTTCTGCCTTCGGGCGAACGGATTCACGGCATGACCGATTCGCGCGGACGAACCCGGCGCTATCAAACGGACAGTGCGCAATCCATCAAGATTTACCTTGGACACAGATAGGAGGCTCGATGCCGGATGCACTTGGGACAGCAATAACAAACACCAATCCTAATTCGTGTGTGATCGTACGCACGGATCGGCTTTGCAAGCCGTGGCGAATCTCTCAGGCGGGAATCGGTTTTATTGAAGCATGGGAGGCTTTCCGGCCACATCTATACGACAACGATGGCGGTGGGCGCGGTGGAAATACAACTATTGGCTTCGGGCACCTGGTTCATATGGGTCCGATATCGGGTGTATCCTCTGAAGCCCCTTTTTTGAGGGGTATATCGTTGGAGCGTGCGCACCAATTAATGCATCAGGATTTGATAGACCCTGAACGGATCGTGAATCAACGCATAAATGTTCCGCTCTTTCAATACGAGTACGATGCATTAGTCGATTTTGTTTATAATTTGCGCAGTCACAATGAGGGACTTTTGCATCTCGTAAACACCGGCCACTACGACCAGGTGCCAGCAAAGTTTTTGGAATATTCGTGGGCAGGCGACGTACAACCGCGTGGCATTTTAAGGCGGCGCCGTGCAGAGGGAAACATGTTCAAGGATGGGAATTACGATGCGAGCCATTAAAGCAATCATTGTAGCGACTGGCTTTGCCTTTGCCACGTCTGCATTTGCTGACGCGGCTTGTGAGAAACACGCTAAAAAGCGTAACGATTTTCTCGAATGTACAAAAGCTGACGCAGACAAGATGCTTTTTGACTCGAAAAGTCTATATCTTAGAATTAGAGAGCAAGCCAAAGGAGACAGGCGGGCCGCGATAGACCAAAATTATCAGATATGGAAAGACAAGCTTGAATCAGATTGCACAGTGTTAGGCTATTCATTCAATGGGTGGGGGGGAGACTACACGCCGGATACTGATTTCCAGATTGCAGAATGTCGAAAGACCATCGCGACTCAGGAATTTGAGTTTTATAAACGGCTCACATGCCCCGGCGATATGGAAACGTCTCCAGTTCCAAAGTGCGCGGCCATAAAAAAGGCGCTTGACGAGAGTCGATAGAAAAACACGATCCCCGCTACGGCGGGGATTTTTATTGGAACGAAGACCTGCGTGAAAACCGATGAGGCATGGCATCCCCTTGTCAAATGGAAGTAGTCTTTAGGAGTTCTCTGATGTCATACATGTCTGCCATGGGGATAAGTTTGCATTTGTAGTGAGAGCTACATTTGCAAACGGCGCAAGCCACTCAATCAGAGAAAAACGATGACAAGCAGACGGTTATTTTTGCGTAATAGCGCATTATCTCTCGTGGGAATCACATCGCAAATTGCCCGCGCCACCCCCGAGTCGCCCCAGCTCCCTGCCACGTCGCACCACGGCTATGCGCTAACCAATGGCGCGAGCGCACTGAAGCGCGACGATGGGTCATGGATTTTTTGGGTTCGTATTATCAATTATGATAATCCTGATGATGATATTAACGCAAGTCTAGAGCTGGCAACTGATAGGGCATTCTCGCAAATCATCGAAAACCTTCCTTTTACTCTTACGAATTCACGATCTTTCATTGCCCAGCCGGTATACACGCCAAAATCTGGAACTTCGCAACTCTTTTATCGCTATGTGATCGGATCGAATCCTTCGACTTCTCGTTCGGTAAGTTCGGTCGTTAACTCAATTTCCCCATGGGATACTGAATCAAAGGCTGAATAACAAATGGCAAAAGTAGAGTTGGTGTTGCAATGGGTCGAAACGGGGTCGAATTCGATGGGATCTTATCAGGCGTTCATGTCTGCAGGAAATAGTCCGAGCGACTCGCTGTCAATAATCCAGAACGGCAGCAATCTGATTGCGACCGTATCAAATGTCAGCAATATGCTGAAACCGATCCGCATCATTACTAACGGCTTGTCAGCCACGTCCGCACTAACCCGGATCGTGACTGACTGGAAAGACCCAAATAAAAGGGTTCAACCCGGGGATGTGCTAACTCTTGTCAGTGCGACTGGTACAATCGCCGTTACGCTACTTATATGGGCGGAAATTGGACCCGGCGCGGCAGCGGCAATTGGAGCACTCGCCCTTGCTGCCGACTTGCAGTCTTCGTTTCAACCGTATGTGAGTGCCGCTAAGGTATGGCTTGGAGCTGCATTGTCGAAGACGCTGCAGCTTTCAAAACCAGCATCCATTGCCAGCGCATCGCTTTATTGGGGAAGCGTCAACCACGGGAACGGGTATAACCTTTACACATATGATGAGATAATGTCCGGTAAAGGTCTATTCGTCTATCTGAGTGATAGCATGACAGCGCCGGGTTTGATAAGAATCTCTGGAACCCCAGTGCCGGGTAGTTTTACACCGGTAGCAGACTCCCTATATAAGCAGAGTTACTGCCGGGCGCTGTATGACGAGAGGGGAGGCTCGGACCTTACCAGCTGGATGAATTATTGTCAGAGTACTATGTTCCGATGAAGACGCCTGCAATGCCACTCAGTATTCGAGCTGCCATCGTCGCTTTTTTTCTTGCCTTTCTATGTGAGGTATCGGTAGAAGCTGTTTTGTTATGGAGTCTGCCTTTAAAGCCGACAGGATGGGTCGCTATAATCGCAGGCCTTATCGCTAATCCGTTGGCACTGGTGTTTGCAATGAAACGCAGAAAATGGGCCTTTGATCTTCTCAAGTGGATCGCAGCGTTTAGCATTGTATGGACCGTATCCGGCGGTCCCTATCTTTCGGTATTAGGCGTGTGGTCTATCGCTCTTATTGCGCTTTGCGTATGGCTTCGCGTTCTAGCGTTTATCATGCTACGGCGCGAGTCAGCGAGAGAGTGGATCGACTCCGCTATGGCGGCACTCCACCTGTAGCGCAGGACAAGCGACGAATCTACGCTGCGGATATTGACGCCCGTTTCGTGCGGGCGTCTTTACGCAGTCTCTCGGGGTCGCTTTCGCAGGAGCGGGAATCGATCCGCTCGACACTTAAGGCTTCAGCAGCCTGTAAACAGTCAGGGATTTACGCAACGACAGAAGTGACCACGCATTGAGCAGGCCGACTGAACAAATCCAGAAAATCATCCGGCCTGTACCCGTTTCAGCGCTTACCTGCCTGATGGACAGCAGCACTCCAAGCAGCACACTGAACACGCATAGCGCGATTTGGTGCCCAGGTGAATTGACGCCGCAAATCTCACCCGTTGCGTGATTAAGCCAGCCTACCAACGTTTGCCAGTTTTCCGTATCGCGCAGTACCGCAGTCACCACCATGCCGTTTTCGAGTCGGGGCGCACCGTCTATCTGTACAGCGTAGTGACGTTTTCCCTCGACCGTCACGTTAAAAGCCAGTCTCACTATTCTCGATCCATACCGATCTTTCTCTGCGACTATCCCGCTGATATTTTCAAGTGTGACTGTAATTGCGTGGTAGGTCATAGGCGGGTCATGCTTCAGGCGGATCAGAAGGACACCAAATATAACCCGCTCGCCATCCTGTATTTCCTTCTACTCATCCGCCAATGTCGGATCAAGATCTTCGCGCTAAAGATGTGTTCACCGGCTGGCACGTACAGCCGCACGCGCTCGCTTTGCGCTTCCGGCACCAAAAAATGAGCTATCACGCGTGGTGCCGCCCTGCATCAACAGGCCGCCGCGCGTTTGATGCGATGGAAGTTGCGATCGAAGTAGATCAGTCCGTCGCCATCCGTTCTCACGCTAATGCGCGTGGTCTTCACGAACATCACCGAATGCGAGCCGACTTCCTTCAGATCGACGATCTCGCCTTGCAGGCTGGCCAGCGCGTCACGCAAGACCGGCACACCATGTGCGCCTTCATCCCAGATCGGCCAGCCAAAGCGTTCTTCCATCGGCACCTGGGTCATGCCGGCGAAGTGGCGTGCCAGCAACTCGTGCTCGCCCGGCAGTACGTTGATGCAAACGTGCCGGTTGCGCTGGAAGGTCGCGTGCATCGCGCTCGATCGGTTCAGGCAGACGAGCAGCGTGGGCGGCGTATCGGTAACGGAGCACACGGCGCTCGCGGTCACGCCGCAACGTCCGTGCGGTCCGGCTGTCGTGACGACATGCACGGCCGCGCAGAGATGCGCCATGGCCTGACGGAATTGCTGTCTGGCGTGCAGGTGGGCGTCGGCGTCGGGAGTCGCTTGCTGAGTCGGCGTCATAGGTTGGCGTCCTGATGCGGTTGTCGAGTGATTGGATTCAAGCGTACTCAATCGCGTAGTGAAAAAGAATCCGCGCGAGCGGCAGGCGGACAGGCGTGTTTCCCAGGCTGTCTAAAGGTTTCCCCAGTGCGTCGACTAACGTTGATAACGTTGAGTGAACGGGCCATGATTCACCGGTCTTTTCAGGGTAACTATCGCTTTGCAGCGCCTTTTCCACTGGTTATGATGAACCCGCTTTTACGTGTCGAATCGCCTCCCTACGTCCACATGTCCCAGTCGCCGCAGTCCGCCACTTCACCCGCACCGATCGTCTATATTGTCGACGACGACAGTGGCATGCGCACGTCGCTCGCCTGGTTGCTCGAATCGGTTGGCGTGAAGTCGATGGGCTTCGCCAGTGCCGGCGAGTTTCTCGGTGCGTTCGATCCGGCGGTGCCGGCCTGTCTCGTGCTCGACGTGCGCATGCCGGAACACAGCGGCTTCGATGTGCAAGCGGAATTGAACCGTCGAGGTGCGACATTGCCGACCATTTTCGTCAGCGGTCACGGCGACATTCCGATGTCGGTGCGCGCGTTGCAAAACGGCGCGATCGATTTCGTCGAGAAGCCATATAACTCGCAGCAGATGCTCGATCGCGTGCAACGCGCGCTAAAGCTTGCCGCGCAACGTCATTTCGCCGGCCAGAAGCAGCGCGAACTGCGCAAGCGGATCGACTCGCTCACCGCGCGCGAAAAAGAAGTGCTGCGCGGCGTGATCGACGGCAAAGGCAGCAAGCGCATCGCCGGCGATCTGTCGATCAGCGTGAAGACCGTCGACGTGCATCGCGCGAGCATCAAGGATAAGCTCGGCGCGGCATCGATCGCCATGCTGGTGCGCGAGGTGATGGCAGTGTGGGATCAGGATGCGGCCGCTGTCGGCATGCCGCGTTGATGCATGCCGCTGCGGCGTGAATGGCCGTGAATGGCCGTGAATAGGCGTGAGAGTGTGGCTGAGCCTCAACGCATGAACAGCCCGCCATTCACGTCCCAGCACGCGCCGTTCGCGAAGTAAGCATTGTCCGCGGCGAGCAACACGGCAACGTCGGCGACGTAATCCGCCGAGCCCAGACGTCCTGCGGGAATAGTCGAGATCACCGCCTTCAGTTTGTCGGGCGCGACGCTTTCATGCACGATCGGCAGATCCATCGGTCCAGGCGAGATCGCGTTGACGGTCACACCCGCAGCGCCGAGATCGCGCGCGAAGACCTTGGTGAGCGTGATTACACCGCCTTTCGCAGCCGCATAGTGAGCACCGGTTGCCGAACCGCCATTCTGTCCCGCGAGCGACGCGATGTTGACAATACGGCCCGCGCCCGCGTCGGCGAAATGCTGGCCGAACACCTGGCAACCGAACAGCACGCTGCGCAAATTCACGTTGATGACCTGATCGAATTGCTCCGCGGTAATGTCCATCACAGGCACGACTTTGGAGGCGCCTGCGTTGTTGACCAGCGCGTCGATACGTCCCCAGCGCTCAAGAATCGCGTCGCGCGCCGTGGTGAAAGCGGCTTTCGCGGTGACGTCGAGATTCAACGCGATTGCGGTGGAACCGTCGGCGCTCAGATCGCGCGCAAGGGCTTGCGCTGCATCGAATGCGATATCGCCGATGGCGACCGCGTAGCCAGCAGAATGAAAACGCGTGGCGATCGCCGCGCCCAGACCGCGCGCGGCGCCGGTGACAAGGACAACTCTTTTCTGCATCGCTTCCACTCCTGATAAAACGGCCGCTACTGCAGCGGCCTGACGCTTCGCTCAGGCGGCGAGGGCGGCTTCGAAACGCGCCGCGATCGCGCACACCTGTTCATCCTGCCCCTTGCGTCCGATAATCTGCAATCCCGCCTTGAGTGGCGACCCTTTGACAGGCAGCGGCAGGCTCAACGCGGGATGGCCGCTCAGATTGAACGGCCGGATCAGTGACGACATGGCGATGACCGACTTCCCGCCGCGCGCTTCTTCGAGCGTGATAGGAAGCGCGGGCAGCGTCGGCAGAATCAGCACGTCGGCGTTGTCGAGCGCGCGGTCGACTGCCGCCGTGAACTGGCGGCGCACCTGTTCCGCTGCGTCGAGTTGCGCGGCGGTGGTGTGGGCTGCCGCACGCAGGCGCGCGTCGAGATCCGCGCCGATTTTTCCGGTTGCCACCAGGTGACCGAATGCGCGCGAGGTCTCGGCATTGATCACGGCTAGGCCCGCGTCGAATGCTGCTGCAAGGCCCGCGAGCTGCAGCGTGTGCGCAGTGCAGTTGGCCATATCGGCCGCGCGTGCGACGGCTGCGAGGATATCGGGCGCCGCGTCGACTTGCACGACGCCGACCTTGCACGGGCCTTGCCATGCGTGCGCGGCATTCGCATCGAAGTCCGCAGCGATAGCGAGCATCGCAGCAGCGAGCGTTCGCATGTCGCGTGCGAATGGCCCGACACAATCGAGCGTGGATTCACTCGGCGCGACGCCCAGCCGCGACACTCGCCCGAAGGTGGGCTTCAGACCGATCACGCCGCAACATGCGGCGGGCCCGCGAATCGAGCCGCCGGTATCGGTGCCGAGCGCGGCGTCGACAAGTTTCAGTCCTACCGCGGCGGCCGACCCGCTCGACGAGCCACCCGGAATGCGCGCAGCGTCTTGCGGATTCTGCGGCGTGCCGGTGTAGTCGTTAATGCCGGTCATGCCGAAGGCCAGCTCATGCATGTTTGCCTTGCCGACAATGTGCCAGCCGGCCGCGAGCAGGCGCTCGACCACTTCCGCGTGGCGCTGCGCGGGCGGCGTGTCCGCCAGTGCGCGGCTCGCAGCGGTGGTGCGGTAGCCGGCGATATCGATCGTGTCCTTGATCGCGATGCTGGGACCCGTGTCGCCTAGCGAGAGGGTCTGGATAAACTCGTTCATGGGTTCGGTTTCCTTGCATTGACTTGCCACGGCGCGTCGAACAGGCGCTCCGTGCGAAAGTGCGTGATGAGCCAGTCGCGGCCATTGCCGGCAGGCGCGAAATCCACTTCAAGGCGCGCGGAGATCAGTTCGGCTTGCGCATCGACATAGCCGGACGCTTGCAGCATGATCCAGCGGCCTTTTGCATTCGCGCCCCGCACGTCGATGGTTTCCGATGTGAGGAAGTGCACGTTCACCGAGAAATGCGGCGAGGGCGGCAGGTAGCGCGTGAGCATCGCGAGGATTTCGCCGTGGCCGCTCAGGCGGCCGAACTTGCTCGCATACTGTGGGCCGATGCCTTCCCAGATCGCATCGGCGCTAAAGAGGGCCGCGAGCGTCTCGCCTTCGATTGCGCCGGACGGCACGTCGCACAGCGCCATATAGCGTGTCATCGTGCGGCGTACCGCGGATTCGGCTTCGAGCGCGGCGAGCCGTTGGGTCAACACGGCGAGTGTTTCGGGAATGGCGCTCATCTCGTCACGCTCAGGCTGCATGGGCATGTTGCGGCGGCACCTGCAGCGCACGGCCGACACGCGCTTCGATCTTGCCGTAGCGCCACAGGTTGTATTCGCCCACCGGCGTAGTGCGATACAGATTGCACACTGCCACGGTGGTGTCGAAATCGCGCACGTCGGCCATGATGTAGAAGGTCCACGGCGAGTTGTCGGCATGACCCACGGTGAGGCGGTCGTCGTCCATGATGCCGAGCACCTTGACGCCTTCCATCGATTCGACCGCGGCCAGCATCTTGCCGTAGGCCTGCCAGACTTCACCGATCTGTTCGCGCGGCAGGTCGAAGAAATTCTGCGTGACGCCGCAGCAGAAGAGAACGCGCAGCGGCGGTGTTGAAGTATCGGACATGAGGTGTTGCTCCTTGTAATCGTAGTCGTCTGGATGCTGATCAAGCGGAAAGTGGCCTACAGGTAGCCCGGAATCGGCGGCACGCCCACGAACACCGCGCCGGCGCCGTCGTAGTTGCCTTCGCCGAGAAACGCGTGCTGGGTCACGACCATCGAGTCGCGCATCAGACGTTGCAGCGGATGTGAGCGATAGATCGCCATCGTGCCGCCGAGGCGGTAAGCGCGCTGCACGACCTCGGCGCCTTCGCGCGCGATCTGCGTGGCCGCGAGCCGCAGCAGGCTCACCTGATCCGCACTGACGGCGTTGCCCGCGAGGATCGATTGCCAGACCTGATCGGTCGTGTCGTAGAAGAAGGCGCGCGCCGAGCGCAATTGCGCCTCGGCTTTCGCGAGTTCGATGCGGTAGTAGGCGCGGTCCGCGAGTTGCGGCGCGCCGGTCGTGGTCTTGCGGCCGCCGGCCATGTGGTTGGCGACATCCAGCGCGGCGCGGGCGAGGCCGAGGTTGACCACGGCGAGCACCTGCGCGGCGTAGGCGATCGTCGGGTAGCGATACAGCGGTTCATCCACGCAGGGTGCGCCGCCGCGCACGAAGGTCCAGTCGTCGGCAACGAACTGGTCGACGACGCGCAGATCGTGACTGCCCGTGCCCTGCATGCCGACCACGTCCCAGTTCTCGACGATCTCCACCTGCTGCGGACGGAACACGGCGGTGCGCGGTTTGCCAGCCACGCCTGAGCCGGCCGCACCTAAGCCGGCCGCACCGATACCCACACCAAGCCAGTCGGCGCCCTTGCAGCCGCTCGCGAATTTCCAAGTACCGTTCACGCGCCAGCCGCCTTCAACGGGTTGCGCCGCTTGCACGGGAAAGAGGCCGCCCGCGAACACCTGATCGGGGCCGCCGGCATAGATCTGCGCCTGCGTGTGCAGCGGCAGCGCCGCCAGGTAGACGTTGGCCGAACCGAAGCTCGCGACCCATGCCGCCGAGCCGTCCGCTGCCGCGATGCGCTCGATCATGTCGAGAAACACGGCCGGCGCGAGCGCGTCGCCGCCAAAACGCCGCGGCGTGGCAGCGCGATAGACGCCCGCGCGCTTGAGTTTGGCGATCACATCGCGCGGCACGTGCGAGAGGCGGTCGAACTCGTCGCGGCGCGTGGCGATCTCGGCGATTACTTCGTCGAGCGGCAGCGGCGCGCTGGTCGAAGTGATCGCGTGGTCGGCGGCAAGGGCGGTGGCGGTGTCGGACATGTGGGGGCTTCTCCTTGATTCGTTATCGGCTGAAACTCGCGGTACGTTGGGCGCTAACAAACGAGCACAAGCGAGCACAAACGAGCCGTGCAGGTTCAGACCAGTCTAGAAATGCAAAAAGAACGCTTCAATTGGGACGTGGGACGCTCTTTTAGGTAATGCGCCGGGGGTATCTAAAGAAATCTTCAGGCGCGAAACACGCGCACGGGTGTTATGTTTCTGCCCATACGTGATCGAACCCATCTGCCGTACTGTCCGATGAACTTTCCCGCCGAAGAAGACTTTCACCGCCTGCTCGACGCGCTCACGCTGTGCGTGCTGCTGCACGACGCCCAAACCAAGGCGATCGTGTGGGCCAATCGCGCGGCCTGCGAGGCGCTCGGCTTTACGCTCGCCGAACTGTTGCCGCTCAAGGCGAACGATATGACGCGCCCGGCGCCGAAGTACCGGCGCGAGATCGGCGTCGGCGCAATGGACCGTTCGATTTCCGAAGGCCCGCAGATTTACGAATGGTGTTATCGCTCGCGCACCGGTGCCGATATGTTGTCCGAGGCAATTGCCACTTACGTGCCGCTTCGCGAGCGTGCGGTCGTGATGGTGCAGTTCCGCGATATCAGCGCCGAAGACACGCTCAAGCAAACGCTGCGCCGCTACGAGTCGCGCTTGCGCGAATTCATGCAGGATCTCGGCGAAGGCGTCGCGGTGCTGACGCCCGCGGGCGAGGTGGAATTCGTCAGCGAATCGGGCCGGCGTGTGCTGGGTCTGGAAGAGGGCGCGCCGATGGGCGACGTGCTCGACTATTGCAGTGAGCCGGATCGCCGGCGTCTCGTCGAACAGCTCGCCAATGCGCCGCGGATTCAACCCTCGGCGCCGCAGCGTTATCGCATCACGCGCCGCGACGGCACAGCGGGCTGGTTGCGCATAACATGCCGGCGCATCGAGATCGAGAACGATCTGAATGGCCGCTTGCTGCACTTTCGCGACGTGACGGACGAAGTGGCCGTCGAAGAAGCGCGGCGCAACGAAGCGCGTTTGCTCGAATATGCGGGGCGCTACAACGCCATGGGGGAAATGGCGACCGCGATTGCCCATGAGTTGAGCCAGCCGCTTGCGGCCGTGCGCAACTTCATCGAAGGCGCGATCCGGCGGCTCGCGCAACCCGCATCGATCGACGAAGCCATTTGGGGTCTGCGCAACGCCGATCGCCAGGCCGAACATGCGGCGTTGATCATCAAGAGCGTGCGCGATTACATCGTCAAGCGCGAGCCGAGCGAGACGCAGGCGGATTTGCGCGAGGTCCTCGCGGACGTTGCGTACTTCATTGAATTGCGCGCGCGCGAGGCGGGCGTGACGCTCACGATCGAGCAGTCGCCCGCGCCATTGCCCGTGTATGTCGAGCGTGTGTTGATCGGGCAGGTGGTGTTGAACCTGGCCTTCAATGCGATCGAAGCGCTGGGCGAAGTAGTCAACGAAAACGTTGCACCGCCGCGCCGCGAACTTCGTCTCGTCACGCATTTGCGCGGCAAATCCGCGATCGCCCAGGTCATCGACAACGGTCCGGGCGTTCCCGCCGATGCACACGAGCGTCTCTTCGACGGCTTCTCCTCGTCGAAGGCCGGCGGCAACGGCATCGGTCTTTCGCTGTGCAAAAACATCGTCACGCGGCACGGCGGCGAGATCTGGGCGAAGCCGGCGCGGCACGGCGGGCTCGAATGCAGCTTTTCGCTGCCGGTCGTCGCCGCGCCGCCCGGCTGATCGCAAGTCAATCATGCGTGGTGCTGGTGTTGCGCGGAATCGTCACGAGCGTGAGCGCGGTGATCAGGCCGAAGCCGATCAGCATCAACGCGACAGGCCACGGCGCGCGCACTTTCGCATAGAGGGCGGTGGCGACGAGCGGCGCGAGTCCGCCGGAGAATACCGACGCGATTTCGTGACCGAGCGCCATGCCTGAGTAACGCACTTCGGTCGGGAACAGTTCGCCCATCAACGCGGGCTGCGTGCCGATCATCGCGGCGTGACAGAACGGCAGGCCTAGCGCGAGCGAGAGGAACACGAGCGTCGGCTGGTGCGTATCGATCAGCCAGAACGCGGGAAACGCGATCACCACTAACCCGAGCGCGCCGATCATATACACCGGCCGCCGTCCGATCACGTCAGACAGACGCCCCCACAACACGATCGTCACGAGTTCGAGCAGCATGGCGAGCATCACGCCGCCGAGCATCACCGAAACGGGCACCCCGATCGTTTTGCCATACACCAGCACGAACGAGAGGAAGATATACGTCCCGCCATTTTCGGCGACGCGCAGCCCCATCGCCTGCAATACCTGCTTCGGATGATTGCGCAGTACCGTCAGCACGGGCATGTGCTTCGGTTTGGCAGCGGTGAAGTCGCGGCTTTCCGGCAAGCGCCGGCGAATGTATACGCCGACACCGAAGATCAGCACGCTCGCCAGAAACGGCACGCGCCAGCCCCACGACATGAAACTCTCGAGCGGCAACCGCTGCACCAGATAGAACGCGGCCGCCGACAACACGAAGCCGCCCGCCACGCCCAACTGGCTGAACGCCGCATAATAGCCACGGCGATTGGCCGGTGCGCTTTCGCTGATCAGCAGCACGCCGCCGCCCCATTCGCCGCCTGACGCGATGCCTTGCACGACGCGCAGACACACGAGCGCGGTGGGCGCAAGAAAGCCGATTTGCGAGAACGTCGGCAAGAGGCCGATGCCGAAGGTCGCCACGCCCATCATCATCAGCGTGATGACGAGCGCGCGTTTGCGGCCGTGGCGATCGCCGATATGGCCGAACACGATGCCACCCAGCGGACGCGCCAGAAAACCGATTGCGAAGCCGGCAAATGCGGCTAGCGTGCCCATCAGCGGATCGCCGTGCAGCGGGAAGAACAGCGGCCCGAAGATCAGTGCGGCGGCGGTGCCGTACAGAAAAAAGTCGTACCACTCCAGCGCATTGCCGAGGACCGAGGCGACGATGATCCGCCGCAAGGTCCGCGAGGTGGCCGGCGCGGCGGATGCAGGGGGCGATCCGGCTGTGGGAGAGAGCGTGTCGTTTGGCATCGTCGTGTTCGCAGGTTGTCGGGGATCAGAGCAGGAAACCGATCGCGCTCAACGCTTCGGTCGAATCGATCAGGCGGATGACCTTTTGCACGATGCGCGGCTCGCCGCTCGCGAAACTGATGCGATGCGTGAGGTCCGCCGCGAACAACGTCGACTTGCCACGCTTGTAGGCGACGATGACTTGCGCCGAATTCACCGTGACTTCATCGCTCGCGTCGCTCGTGAGCGTGAAACGCGACACGGTGCGCACGGTGCGGGCGGCATCGGCGGCCGATGCCGAATAGCCGGACATCATGCGTTGCACGCGTTTTTCGCGCATGTCCTGATCGTCGTAAGCATAGTTCAGCGTGGCGGCGAAATCCGTGGTGTCGTGTTCGATCGGCACCACGTAGAAGCCCGCCGGGTCCCACAGCGTCAGCCACTCGCGATAGTCCTTGCGGTCCAGCAGTTCCGCTTCGCGCCAGATGAGTTCGATCGCGCCGGCAAAGGTCTTCTGCGAGAAAAGCGTGTTCCTGTCGTCCATCATGCTTGCTCCATCATCGTGCGCCATTGCGCGTACGCTTCACGCATGCCGGTTTCGTCCGTGGCGTGGGCGGTCTTTTCGCCGTTCGGCGCGGTGCTCTCGCGATTCAGGCCGCGGTTCACGAGAATCGGCAGATCGGGGCCCGCGTGCGAGCCGCGCTGCACGCGCTCCCACGCTTCGGCGTCGTCCGGGCTGCCGAAGCCGAACGGGCCCTGGAAATGTTCGTGAATGCGCAGGCGCACACGGTTCGCTTCTTCGGGGCCGCCATCCATGGCGAGGGCGACATGGCGGATCTCGGTCTCGTTCGCGGAAATGGGCCGCAGGACGCGGAAAAACGCCATCGACAGCGCGAGGTTCGGAAACAGGTTCAGATTGAATCCGACGCCCATCAGCGAGCGCACGATGCGGCGCACCTCGTCCGGCGTGTGATCTTTGGCGAGCGAGGCGGCGAGTTCTTCGAAGCGCTCGGGAATCGGCGCACCGTCGTCCTTGTCGAGATCGACGAGTTCCGGCACCAGCACCGCGAGGCTATGGCCGTTGCCGAGCGAGCGGCAGAAGGCTTCGTCGCTCGTCATGAAGCTCGTGATCGCGGCGGCGGTTTCGTCGTCGATCGATTTCATCCACGACTTGTGGACCACGGGGAAGTGGTACAGGTCGGTGGTGTTCTCGAGCTGGATCTTCCAGTTGCCGTTAAAGCGGAACCGATGTTCGCCGTTGGCCTTGACCGGATAACCCGCGCCTTGCTTCATGAACAGGTCGATCCACGGTTTCGCGCCGCCGAGAAAGTCTTCGAGCGGCTCGATGTCCTGATTGAAGCTCGCGAAAATCAGGCCTTGATAGATGCCCACGCGCAGACTGGCGAGCGGCAGTTCGGTCTTGTCGACCACGCCCTCATAACCGTCGCCGTACGGCAGCGCGCGCAATGCGCCGTCGAGTCCGTAGGTCCAGCTGTGATACGGGCACGTAAAGCCTTTCGCGTTGCCCTTGTGCTGTTCGCAGACGGTCGCGCCACGGTGGCGGCAGCGGTTCTGCAGAACGTTGACCGCGCCGCTCCTGTCGCGCACCACGATGACGGGCTGGCGGCCGATCGTGGTGGTGCGAAAGTCGCCGGGATTCGGCAGCTCGCTTTCGTGGGCGACCCAGATCCACGTCTTGTAGAAAATGCGTTCGAGTTCCGCCTCGAAAACGGCCGGGTCGTAATACAGCGACGGGGCCACGCGATCCGGCTGCGCGCGCTGGTACAACGCGCTCGTGTCGACGGTCTGATACGGAGATTCGCTCATGGCTGTGTAAATGGGGTGGTCGATGAAAGCCAGTCTCGCCGACCTGCTGATATGCGTCAAATTGATCTAAAATGAAATATAAGATCAACCGCATGGATATCTCAATGAATTCGCTGGACCACGTCGACCTCAACCTGCTGCGCGTTTTTCAGGCGATTGTCGAAGAGCGCAGCCTGACCCGCGCGGGCGAGCGGCTGGCGTTGTCGCAGCCCGCCATCAGCTATTCGCTGGGGCGTTTGCGCACGCTGTTCGACGATCCGCTTTTCATCCGCACGCGCGCCGGCATGCAGCCCACGCCGATTGCGCTGGAGTTGTCGACTATCGTGTCGCGCGCGCTGGACACCGTGCGTGAGGCGCTGCGTTACGCGGAACATTTCGACCCGGCGGTGAGCACGCGCACGTTCCGCCTATCGTTATCGGATGCGGGCGAGCTGGCCTATCTGCCACCCATCTGCGAGGCATTGCACCAGCAGGCGCCGCGCGTGAGATTGCGCATCGAGCCGTTGCCGGTCGAGGAAATAGAGGATGCGCTGCGGGCGAGCCGGCTCGATTTCGCCATTGGCAATCTGCCCACGTTGACCGCGCGCACGCGGCATCAGGCGCTGTTCGAAGAGACCTACGTGTGCATGACGAGGAAGCGGCGCGGCTTGCCGCGCACGAAGGAGCTGAGTCTGAATGCCTTTCTGGATGCTTCGCACGTGCAGATCACGTCGGTGGAGCACAGCCACCACGCGCTCGACGACGAATTCCGCACGCAAGGCGTCGGGCGTCATATTGCGCTGGAACTACCGCATTTCGTGGCATTGCCGAGCGTGCTGGCCGTCACCGATCTGTTCGCCACGCTGCCGCGGCGTCTCGCGCATATTTTCAATCGCGACGGCGCTTTTCAGATTTACGAGTTGCCCGTGACCTTGCCGATTGCCGCCGTCACGATGCACTGGCACGAGCATTTCGATCAGGACGAGGGCAACGTGTGGCTGCGCAATCTGATGGCGGATATCGTGCGGCGTTTCGACGAGCGCTGACTGACGGGCGCCGGCCGCTTCAGGCGCGTTTGAACAGGTCTCGTGCGAGCGAACAGAGCAGCGTGGTGGTCGGCGATTCGTCCTGCAAGCGGCGGCTCATGATGATCGGCGAAGCGACGTTGGCCGCGGGAATTGGCCGGTACACCACGCCGTGTGCGCGCAGACCCTCCACGCTCTCCGGCACGAGACATACCCCGACCTGCGCCGCGACCAGACCCAGCGCGGTCTGCAATTCCCGCACTTCATGAATCGCTTTCGGCTCCAATGCATGATCGTGCATGGCCGATAGTTGCTGGTCCGCATAACTCGGCCGCGGCGTGCTCGGATAAACGATCAGGGTTTCCTGCGCGAGCGCAGCGAGGGTCAGTGGCTTCTTCTGTCGCGCGAGAGGATGGTCTTGCGGCAGCGCGGCAATCATCCGTTCTTCGACGAGCACTTCGCGCGCGAGCTGCGCGTCGTCGAAACGCAGTCGGCCGAAGCCCACGTCGATGCGCCCGCCTTTGAGCGCCGCGAGCTGCTCGATCGTGAACATTTCGATCAGCGAGAGTTCGATATGCGGCGCGGCTTCACGGAACGCGCGAATCACCGCGGGCAGCGCGCCATATAGCGTTGACGGCACGAAACCGATCACGATGCGCTCGGCCAGTTGCGCGAGGCGCCGCGTGAGCGGGGCGAGTTCGTCGGCTTCGTCGACGAGCCGCTTCGCCTGCGCATAGAAAATGCGCCCGGCTTCAGTCAGGCGCAATGGCCGTGAGCCGCGTTCAAACAGCGCCAGGCCGACGTTTTCCTCGATCTGCTGGATCTGGCGGCTGAGCGGCGGCTGCGTCATATGCAGGCGGTTGGCGGCCCGCGTGATGTTCATTTCTTCCGCGACGGCGATGAAGTAGCGGAGTTGGCGAAGTTCCATGCATACCTCTAAGGTATGGAAGTAGTCGGAATCGGTGTTGGACTGCTTCGCGGGTTTGTTTCTAATATGGGGGCTCCCGGTCAGGCAGTTCAGGAGAGCAACGAATGATAGCAACACCCGTGAAGATCGAGAGCGTGGAGACGATTCTCGTCGACGTGCCGACGATCCGCCCGCACCGGCTCTCGGTTGCAACGATGAACTGCCAGACGCTGGTGCTGGTGCGCATTCGTTGCGCCGACGGTTTGGCGGGCGTGGGCGAGGGCACCACCATCGGCGGTCTGGCGTACGGCGAGGAGAGCCCGGAAAGCATCAAGGTCAACATCGACACCTACTTCGCACCATTGCTCAAAGGTATGGACGCAACGCGTCCGGGCGCCGCGATGGCGAAACTGCGCGAGCTTTTTCAGGGCAACCGCTTTGCGAAGTCCGCGCTGGAAACGGCGCTGTTCGATGCACAGGCACAGCGCCTTGGCGTGCCGTTGTCGGGGTTGTTCGGCGGCCGTGTGCGCGACTGCGTGGACGTGGCGTGGACGCTCGCGAGCGGCGACACCCAGCGCGATATCGCCGAAGCCGAGCAGGTGTACGAGTCGAAGCGGCATAAGGTGTTCAAGCTGAAGATCGGCTCGCGCGCGGTGGCGGACGACGTGGCGCATGTCGTGGCCATCAGGAAAGCGCTGGAAGGGCGCGGCGAAGTGCGCGTCGATGTGAACCAGGCATGGACCGAATCGGAAGCGATCTGGGCCGCGCGGCGTTTCGCCGATGCCGGCGTGGCGCTGATCGAGCAGCCCATCGCCGCAGGGAACCGCGCCGGCCTCAAGCGTCTGACCGACCTCGCTCAGGTGCCGATCATGGCCGACGAAGCGCTGCACGGCCCGGCCGATGCGTTCGCGATTGCCAGCGCCCGTGCCGCCGATGTCTTCGCCGTGAAGATCGCGCAATCGGGCGGTCTGGTCGGCGCCGCGCAGGTGGCGGCCATCGCCTCGGCCGCGAACATCGACCTGTATGGCGGCACCATGCTCGAAGGCGCGGTGGGCACGATGGCCTCGGCGCAACTTTTCAGCACCTTCGGCGAGTTGAAGTGGGGCACCGAACTGTTCGGCCCCTTGCTGCTCACTGAAGAGATTCTCACCGAACCGCTGCGCTACGAGAATTTTGCGCTGCACCTGCCTCAAGGTCCGGGTCTTGGCATCACGCTCGACTGGGACAAGATCGACCGCCTGCGGCGCGATACGCGCCAGGGCGCCAGCGTTTCCACGCACTGAAGGCTCATCCGTTAGCCATCCAGAACATCATACGAAGGAGATACCCCATGAACAAGCAAGCAATCGACGCGCTGCTCAAGAAGATCAACGACAGCGCCACCCGCGAAGGCAATCCGCGCACGAAGCAGATCGTCAACCGTATCGTGCAGGATCTGTTCTATACGATCGAAGACCTCGATGTGCAGCCCGCCGAATTCTGGACCGCGCTGAACTATCTCAGCGACGCGGGCAAAAGCGGCGAGCTCGGTTTGCTGGCCGCGGGTCTGGGTTTCGAACATTTTCTCGATGTGCGTCTGGATGAAGCGGAAGCCAAGGCCGGCATTGAAGGCGGCACGCCGCGCACCATCGAAGGACCGTTGTATGTGGCCGGCGCGCCGCTCTCCGAAGGCCATGCGCGGCTCGACGACGGCACTGATCCGGGCCAGACGCTGATCATGCGCGGCCGCGTGCTGGGCGAAGACGGCAAGCCGTTGGCGCATGCGCTCGTCGAAGTGTGGCACGCGAATCATCTCGGCAATTACTCGTACTTCGACAAATCGCAGCCGGCTTTCAATCTGCGCCGTTCGATCCGCACCGACGCCGAAGGCAAGTACAGCTTCCGCAGCGTGGTGCCGGTCGGCTATAGCGTGCCGCCGCAAGGGCAGACGCAACTGCTGCTCGATCAGCTCGGCCGTCATGGACATCGTCCCGCGCACATCCACTTTTTTGTTTCCGCGCCGGGTTTCCGCAAGCTGACCACGCAGATCAACATCGACGGTGATCCGTATCTGTGGGACGACTTCGCCTTCGCCACGCGCGACGGACTCGTGCCGGCGGTCAAGCAGGCCGAGGGTGCCGAAGGCAAACCGTATGGCGTGGACGGCAACTTCGCGCTGATCGATTTCGACTTCACGTTGTTCAAGGAACGCGACAATCTGCCGGCCGCCGAAGTGGAGCGCCTGCGCGCCGAAGCCTGATTCTGCGTAGACAACAGTTGGACGTACCGCATGAATCTATCAACCCTGGTTGCGCGGCGAGATCGGCCGGGCCGCCAGGGCTTTTTGCTATCGATCAGGGATGGGAGCAAGCATGCTGTTTCACGTTGAAATGACCGTCAACCTGCCGGCCGACATGGATGCAGAACGCGCCGCGCGTCTGAAGGCCGATGAGAAAGCGATGTCGCAAAGGCTGCAACAGGAGGGCGTGTGGCGGCATTTGTGGCGAATTGCCGGGCGCTACGCGAATATCAGCGTGTTCGACGTGGAGAGCCCCGCGCATCTGCACGACGTGCTGAGCCAGTTGCCGCTGTTTCCGTATATGGATGTCGAAGTGCGCGCGCTGTGCCGGCATGCGTCGTCGATTCGCGACGACGACCGGTAAGAAGAGGCGTTTGAGAAAGGTGCCGCGAGTGCGGCACCTTGTTTGTTACGCGCGCGTCGCCGCTGCGTCAGAAGACTGCATCTGCGGGACGCGCGTCAAAGGTCCAGCACCAGAAGCGGCGACGCGGCGCGCGAAATACAGCAGCAGATCACCTTGCCGCTCGTCCGTTCCGCTTTGCTCAGGCAATGATCGCGATGTTCGGGCGTGCCGCTCACCACGTCCACCATGCAGGTGCCGCACACCCCTTCGCCGCACGACGTATCCACTTCAATGCCGATCGACGCCAGTGCCGCGACGATGGTCGTGTCCTTGTCCACGCGCACGGTCGCGCCGCTGCTCGCGATCCGCACATCGAAGGTATCGAGCGCGGCGGTCTCGTTGTTCGAGACACCGGCCGGTTCAGCGGCAAATCGTTCCAGATGGATCGCTTCCGGCACGACACGCGTTTCGCCGATCGCCACCACACGCTCCATGAAAGGCGCGGGCCCGCAGGTATAGAGGTGCGTGCCTTCGCGCGCATTCGCGAGACAATCGCCGAGCACCGCGTCGAGCCGCTCCCGCGCAACGCCGAAGTGGAGCTTCACGTAATCACTGAACGGCGCGCGTGAGAGCAGCGGCAAGAACGCCGCGTGCTCCGCGCTGCGCGCGAAATAGTGCAACACGAAGCGCCGTTGCTGCTTGAGCAGCCGGTAAGCCATGCTCAGCAGCGGTGTTACGCCGATACCGGCAGCGATCAGAATATGTTCTTCGGCGTTCGGCGCGAGCTGGAACAGATTGCGCGGCGCGCCGATGGTCAATTCGCTGCCCACCGTCACGTCGTCATGCAGCGAGCGCGAGCCGCCGCGCGAGGCGTCTTCGCGCTTCACGGCAAACAGATGGGCTTCTCGATGATCCGGGTCGCCGCACAACGAGTATTGCCGCGTGACGCCGGACGGTCCGGTGACGTCGATGTGCGCGCCGGGTTCGTAGTGAGCGAACGGTCGCCCGTCCAGGCGCGAGACGCTGAATGAGCGCACGCCGTGCGCTTCGTCGCGGACGCTATCGACGCGTACATTGATGGTGGTTCTTTCCATGATCTTGCCGGCAAAAAATGGGGCGGGCGGCGTATGCGGCGTACCGCATACGGTTGTGCGTCAAGGATAAGAAGCCGTGGCAAATCAGGCAAATCGATTAAAAATAGTAAGTTAGATCAGCCGCACTGATAATGGTATGGCCGGGTGCGAAGCGGCGCTGATCCGTTATCTACCCGCCCAGACTGGACATTCAATTGATGCCGCGCGAATTCGTTTAATCAAGCAATGGTGGAAAGCGAATGTGAAAGGAGCGACATCGTGTGGTCTGCAATTCTCGATACGCTCGGCGCGCTGGCGGTGCTCGTCAGCGTCGCCGTGCAAATTGTGTTGATGCTTAAGTGCTGAATTCAAGGCGACTTAAGCTGCGTCATTGGTATTGACCGAGCCGTTCTCGAGAGAACGGCCACGCATTGCAAGCATGCAAAATGCTGTCGGTTCGAGCCGCCTCTGCGGAGCGGCGGCGATCACCGACCGATCTTATGTGCGTGCTTACCGTGCTCCTTCCACTCGCGTCAGCAGATGACGCGGGGTCTTGCATCAAGCCCACCCGCCATACGCATCGCCCGTCTCCCGATTGTTCGGCTCAACCGACGTATCTATTCGCCTTCAGCCGCTTTATCCGCTCGCCCAAGCTCCCTACATTGTCACCAGTGACAGCGCCACGGCAATTTCCAACGCGGCCCGCGAATCTTCGCGGCAGCATTGGCGCCAATCCCATCTAAAGGAATCGATCATGAGCAAGCTCACAGGTAAGGTTGCGGTTGTAACGGGTGCATCGAAAGGTATCGGCGCGGCCATCGCCAAGGCATTGGCGGCACAAGGCGCCTCCGTGGTGGTGAACTATTCGTCGAGCAAGGCGGGCGCGGACAGCGTGGTCGCCGCGATTACCGCTGCGGGAGGCAAGGCGGTGGCGGTGGCCGGCGACGTGTCCAAAGCGGCGGACGCGCAAGGCATTATCGATTCCGCTGTGGAAACGTATGGCCGTCTCGACATTCTCGTCAACAACTCGGGCGTCTATGAATTCGCGCCGATCGAAGAGATTACCGAAGAGCATTTCCATAGGCACTTCAACGTGAACGTGCTGGGTCTGCTGTTGACCACGCAGGCAGCGGTCAAGCACCTCGGCGAAGGCGCGAGCATTGTCAATATCAGTTCGGTGGTGAGCCGCATCACGCCGCCGAACAGCGCGGTCTATACCGCGACCAAGGGCGCCGTGGATGGCATTACGGGTGTGCTCGCGCGTGAACTCGGCCCGCGCAAGATCCGCGTCAACTCCGTGAATCCAGGCATGGTCACCACCGAAGGCACGCATAGCGCAGGCATCGTCGGTTCCGACCTCGAAGCGTGGGCCATCAGCACGACGCCGCTCGGCCGCATCGGCCAGCCTGACGATATCGCCGATGTCGTGACCTTCCTCGCCTCCGACGACGCGCGCTGGCTGACGGGCGAAAGCCTGATTGCAAGCGGTGGATCGCGTTAAGCGGGTCAACGCGAAGGTGGGTGGCGTGGCCGGATAGCGGCGCGCCCCATTACGCAGCACGCGGAAAACCGCTCGCGGGCCACGCCTGAAGGGCGGTTTTCCGCTTTATCCAGCCGGAACGGCCGTCGCCGGGTTCGGCAACTCGACCGCGAACAACGCATCCAGCAGATTCGACCCCGGCCGCTCGGCAAGCCGCGTAAGCGATTCGATCATCTGCACCTGACAGTCTTCCAGCGGAATCATTCTGATCCGTCGCGATTCATTGAATTCGGCGCGTGCAATCACGCCGACCCCCATGCCTTGCGCGACCGCTTCTTCCAACGCCTCGCGGCCATCCACGTACATGATCGGCTCCACTTGCAGCGATTCGCGCACCAGTTCGATCTCCAGCAACTGCTGCGTGACGGATTGCGCCTCGCGGAAAATCATTGGCTGCTGCACGAGTTCCGTGTAGCTCAGCTTGCGTTTCTTGGCCACCGGATAGCTCGCGGGCACCATCGCCACCAGGGGATCGCGCCGCAACACACGCGCTTCCAGCCGGCTGTGCACTTGCGGCGCGGCGGTAATGGCCGCGTCCACGGCGCTCGATAGCACGCGCTGCATGCAATCCGCGGCGTTGGCGATGGACAGCGTCACGACGATCCCCGGATGCAGCTTGCGAAATGCGCTGATCAGCGCGACCGCCAGATCGGGCGCGTCCGCCACCAGCGAGAGCGAGCCGGATTCGAGCCCGCCTGCCGATTCGAGCAGTTGCCGCGCGTCGCGCTCGCAACTGACCATCTGCCGCGTCACGCTGAAAAGGCGCAGACCGAGTTCGGTGGTTTCCACGCCGCGCGGTCCGCGTTCGAAGAGTTTGACACCGTAATCCTGTTCCAGCCGCCGCACGTGGTCCGATACGGCCGGCTGCGAGAGCGAGAGCGCCTGCGCTGCTTTGGAGAACCCGCCATGTTCCGCGACCGCATGAAACGCTCGCAATTGTGCGTATTGCACGTGTGCCTCGTCGCCATATAAGTTATTGCGATACCCGCATCGATTATATCGATTTTACCGATGGCGCGTGTTTCTGTACTGTGTGAGCCACCGCAACAGCGATATCGGAGATTCCGAACATGGACAGCGTGATCGACCGTTCCCCAGCCGCGAGCGCCACCGGGTCGTCCGCGCTCACGTGCGCGCAGCCGCCCAAGGGCGAGCCGTATCTGTTGACGCCCGGGCCGCTCACCACGGCGTTCTCGACCAAAGAGGCGATGCTGCGCGACTGGGGCTCGTGGGACGGCGATTTCCGCGCGATGACCGCGCTCCTGCGCAGCAGCCTGCTGGAAATCGCGGGCGATACGACGGGCGAGTACGACTGCGTGCCGCTGCAAGGCAGCGGCAGCTATTGTGTCGAAGCCATGCTCGGCAGCCTGATGCCACGCGACGCTCATGCGCTCGTGCTCGCCAACGGCGCATACGGCAAGCGCATCGCGACCACGCTCGGCTATCTTGGGCGCGCCTGCACGGTGCTGGACAAGGGCGATTATCTGCCGCCGCGCGCCGCCGAAGTCGAACGCATGCTGGACGCCGATCCGCGCATTACCCATGTGGTCGCCGTGCATTGCGAGACCAGTTCGGGAATTCTCAATCCGATCGAGGAGATCGCCGCCGCCACAGCGAAGAAAGGCCGCAAGCTGCTGATCGATTCGATGAGCGCCTTTGGCGCGGTGCCGCTCGACGTGCGTGAGATTGCCTGCGAGGCTTTCGTGTCGTCGGCGAATAAATGCATAGAAGGTGTGCCCGGTTTCGGCTTCGTGATTGCGCGCAAGAGCGCGTTGCAGGAAGCGAAGGGCCGCAGTCACTCGCTCGCGCTCGACGTCTACGATCAATGGGACGTGATGAACCGCACGGGCCAGTGGCGTTTCACGCCGCCCACGCATACCGTGGCCGCGTTTATCGAGGCGTTGCGTCTGCATAAGCTCGAAGGCGGGCAGGCCGGCCGCCTCGCGCGTTACGCGAACAATCGCGACGTGCTGGTGGCCGGCATGCACGACCTCGGTTTCGAGCCGTTGCTGAACGCGCGCTGGCGCTCGCCGATCATCGTGACGTTTTTTGCGCCGGCGCATCCGTCTTTCAAGTTCGAGACTTTCTATGAGTTGATGAAGCAGCAGGGCTTCATCATCTATCCGGGCAAATTGACGGTGGTGGACAGCTTCCGTATCGGCTGCATCGGCCAGGTGGACGAGCCTGTCATGCGCCGCGTCGTAGAGGCGTGCGCCGAGTCGCTCCGGACGATGGGTGTCGAGCATGCGGCGCCGCCGGCAGCGGCGCTCGAAGAACGCAAGAGATTGGCCGAAGCGGCCTGAAGAAGAAGGCCCGCACGCGTATCGCGTGGACGGCTGGATGGAGCGTGATGAAAAACGCGCGGCACATTGCGCGCGCGATGGAATCTCCCGAGGATCGAAGTAAATGAAGCACGTCAAAGCAGTGATTTTCGATTGGGCCGGCACGGTGGTCGATTACGGTTCGCTGGCGCCGATGGGCGCCTTCGTCGAGACGTTCGAGCAGTTCGGCGTGTCGATCACGATCGATGAAGCGCGGGGTCCGATGGGCATGGCCAAGCGCCCGCATATCGCGGCGCTGATGGCATTGCCGCGCGTCGCGCAAGCGTGGGCCGACAAATACGGTCACGTGCCGGGTGAAGCGGATATCGACGCCGTGTACGACGTGTTCGTGCCGAAGAACATCGCGGTGGCGGCAAGCTACAGCTCGGTGATTCCGGGCGTCGCCGACGTGGCGAGCGCGCTGCGCAGTGACGATATCCGGATCGGCACGACCACGGGCTATACGCGCGAGATCATGGCCGAGATCGTGCCGGGCGCGGCGGCGCAGGGATTCTCGCCGGACAGCATCGTGTGCACCGGCGATACGCCGGAAGGGCGGCCGTCGCCGTACATGATCTACAAGACGCTGCCGGAACTGGGCGTCTGGCGCGCGAAGAATGCGATCAAGGTCGACGACACCGAGGTCGGCATCGAAGAGGGGATCAATGGCGGCACGTGGGCGGTGGGTGTCGCGGTGAGCGGGAACGCGTTCGGCATGGCCGAAGACGACGTCAAGGCGCTCGCGCCGGATGAGTTCGCATGGCGCCGCCAGGCGGCGATCCAGAAGCTGCAGGCGGCCGGCGCGCACTATGTGATCGACAGCGTCGCGGATCTGATGCCAGTGGTGTACGACATCGAGGCGCGGTTGGCGCGGGGCGAGCGGCCGTGACGAGTAGCGTTGTGGCCGGTGGGACTTGACTCACGCCCGTCGCCGTATTGAGGAAGCGCCTGGCACCAGGCGCTTTTTTTATGCAGATGACTCAGGGAGTCGTATCCTGAGCATCTCGCCGCCGGACACATTGCAGTATGACGAGCAGCCGGAGTCGCCGCACTCATCTATACGGAGAGGCAATGCGGATCGCTGCGCCGCATGCACCCCATTGCAAATGCGGGCAGCGGCGCTGAGCGACTGTCAGTGGTTTGCGTGCGCACCGTTGCGAGCGACAACCCGGCCGTTCGATACCACCAGCTTCCTCGGCGGCCGTGCAACGACCGCATGCGCGAGCGTGTCCGCGTCCACCAGCACGAGGTCCGCGCGCGCGCCCACGTGCAGGCCATAGCCGGTGAATCCGCAGGCGCGTGCGGCGGTGGTGCTGATGCAGTCGAAGGCGATGGCGAGGTCGTCGTCGCGGCGCAGGCCGTAACGCATCGCGATCAGCATCGCGCGTTCGAGCATGTCCGGCGAACCATATGGCGTCCACGTGTCACGCACGCCGTCGTTGCCGCCGAACAAGGTCACACCTTTTTCAATGCACGTTTTGAGCGGTGGAACGGTGGTCGAAGGCGGGGCAGTGGTGAGCAGCGCCACGCGCAGGTCGGCGATTCTATCGAGCAGGCTGTCGCGTTCGCGCTCGGGCAGCGCGCCGAGACAGAATGCGTGGCTGACTACCACTTGCCCTTGCATACCGAGCGCGGCAACCCGGTCGAGCAGCAGGCCGAGCGTGAATGCGCCGATTTCGCCCGGCTCGTGCAGATGGATGTCGATGGGTTTGGCATGCCGTTGCGCGAGATCGAAGGTCAGATCGAGCGACGCGACCGGGTCGCCGTCGATCAGCGCGGGGTCGAGCGCGCCGAGCACGTCGGCGCCCGCACTCAGGGCTTCGCCGAGCAACGTATCGGTGCCGGGACGGCCAAGCACACCCGATTGCGGAAACGCGACGATCTGCATGTCGAGCACTTCGCCAAGCGTTTCGCGCGTCGCAAGCACGCCCTCCAGATGACGCAAGCCCGCGTCGGTATCGATATCGACGTGCGTGCGTAGACGCGTCGTACCCGACTGCAGGAACGCGTGGGCCAGCGCGAGCGATTGCTGTCCCGCGTCATGTCCGCTCTGCGCACGCCAGCGCCGTTCGTTTTCAATGCGGTCGGTGAGCTTTGGGCCGACCTCGTTGCGATACCACGGCAAGCCCCAGTTGGTCTTATCCAGGTGTGTATGTCCTTCGACGAAACCCGGCAACAGCAGCGCGCCGCCGCCGTCCTCGACTGCGACGCCCGGCGCGCGCGCGAGGCCCGGACCGAGTGCGGCGATGCGCCCGGCGGCGATCGACACGTCGACGCGCGCGCCGTCCGACAGATGCACGTTGGTAATGAGCAGGTCGTTCGTCGGCAGATGAGGAGCGGTCGTGGTCATGAAAGCAGGGCGGTTGTCGTACGGAAGATCGGCGGCACGTTGCCGGCGGCGCGTCCAATTGTCTGCTGAATAGACGCGTTGCCGGCCTGACAGGCCATGAAGACGGCGCGTGAATTGTACTTCGCGTGGCCGCGCGAACCCGCATGGGTTGATCTGGCTCATGCGCACTCAAGTTTGGTGAGTATCTGCCGTTGACACGAGCTAACCACATTCTGGAACCCTGCCGTGCAACTCGCCTTCAATAACGATCGTCTGTCCAGCCGGATGCAGTTCGATCCGTCCACCACCGGCGAACCCGAGGTGGAATCGTCGGTGATCGAATGGCTGCTGCATGATGATCAGGTGATGCGCGAGTGTTTCACCCACGCCGCGGAGATCCTCAAGAGCGTGACCGGCGCGTCGATCACCGCGATCACGCTGCTCGACGAGGAGTATCAGCATTACCGCGCCGAGGTCGGCATGGCGATGCCGCTCGTCACGCGTGCGCGCTCGCTCGCCGACTATGCGGTGCGCGACGCCGAGCTGTTCGTGATCGAGGATGCGCACGACGATGCGCGTTTCGGCGAATGTATGCTGGTGCAGCGTCATCCGTTCGTGCGTTTCTATGCGGCGATCGCGCTGCGCGCGCCCAACGGCGAGATCGTCGGCGCATTGTGCGCGATGGATCCGTCGCCGGGCCGGCTCGATGCAGGACAACGGGCCGTGTTCTATCACCTGCGCGCAATGATCGAAAACGACCTGAAGATGCGCACGGCGACCGCGATCGATCCGCTGACCCAGTTGTACAACCGCCGTTTCCTGCTGGAAAGCATCACGCGCCGATGGAAGGAGGCGCGCGACGGCGACGTGATGGGTTCGGTCGTGGTCGACGTGGACTGGTTCAAGCAATACAACGACACCTATGGGCATCAGGCGGGCGATCACTGCCTGCGCAAAGTGGCTTCGGTGATGCAGGCGGCGGCCGATGGCGAACGCGTGATCGTCGGGCGCATGGGGGGCGAGGAATTCGGCCTGCTGATGCTGCGAGCCGAACCGGCAGCGCTCGAAAACACGCTCGAAACGCTGCGCCAGGGGGTGGAGGATCTGGCGATCGAGCATCGCGCGTCGCCGCTCGGCATGGTGACGGTGAGCGTGGGCGCGACGCTGACGCGTATCACCGAAACCTCACGGCCCGCGTATCGGGATGGTTTCGCGAGTGCTGACCGGGCGCTGTATCGGTCGAAACATGGCGGTAGAAATCAGGTGACGATGGCGTAGTGAAGGGTCGGGACGCACGCTGCTGAACACGCCGGCAGGCTTCAATGAAATCCCGGCGCCTGAAGATCCTGTCGCGCGATCAAGATCCGCAGGAATCGCAGGAACCCACTTGCGGCGAAAGCGCGCCCAAACGTCGAGCCGCGCCGGTCGCGCATGTTTCAGCTCGCGATCAGTTTTAGCCCTGCCGGTAGCGACTCGCCGAACACGCGGCCTTCGTCCGCGTTATCGAGCTCCACACTCTCGTTCACCATCGTGATCCACGCGCGCGGCGCGTTGGCCGCTTCGAGCCGGCGCACCACCGTGCGGCGCACGTCTTCGGGCAAATCACGCGAGCGGTCGCCGGTCATGCGAGCGATCTGCACGGCGGCAAACGCGGCGGGATCGACCTTCTTCCAGTCGAGCGCGAGGATCGCGTCGAGCCACGCTGAGGCGATCTCCGGTGGCACGACGCTGTGCGCGCTGCCGTAGAAAGGCCGACGCGCACCGATACGCCCGACCGCCCACCAGCTTTGATGATTTTCCGCGGGCTTCTTCAAACGGGCCAGCACCGACTCGCCGAGTTCAATCTTGCGCTCCACAGGAATCCGTTCGAGCGATGCGCTCAGGCGAACCATATCGGTGAAGCCGGTTTTCGCCACGTCGAACGGCAGCTTGTGGCGCGACTGCGCGGCTTTTTGCAGATACGCCATCGCGTCGAGTACACGCAGTTGCGCGCTCTCGTCGAGGCCGCCCGCGGCGCGACGCCAGAGCGTCCACCATTCCGACCAGACCTGGCCTTCGTTGACGTACTGGATGCCGTCGTCGAAGAGCGACCAGAGCTGTTCGACACGCCATTCGTCGAGCGGATAACCGAAGCCCGGCCGCACGCAATAGCCGGCCAGATTCAGCCAGAGCCGTTCGTGATCCGCCGAGCGGCGCCGACGCCGCGCGCGTTCCCACAGCGCCCCGAACAGTTCACGCAGCAACGCGCTGTTCCAACTTTCGCGCGGGCCCAGCAAGTGTTCGAGTTGTGAGCGCAGGCGTTTGACTTCTTTGGGGTCGACCTTCTGCGCGCGCGAACCGAAGCTGCGGTCGATCTGTTCGATCGCCTCGTCGAGCGCGGGATGGCGGGCTTGCGCGGCATCGGCCGTCAAGTTCATCTGCGCCTCTTCGCGGCGCAACTGGAATTCGAGCAGCCAGCGCTGCGCGGGATTACCCAGTTCGATGCAGTGGACTTCGAGCGTGCCCACTTCGGTGAGCGACGTCGCGATCTGCACCGCGGTTTCGCGTGCGGTGCTCGCGCCGCGCGGCTGCACGATGGTCGCGATCGGCGGCAGGCGAACGAAGTCGCCGCTTGCGAGATCGATCAGCTCGCCGGGCTGATACACCGTGTCCGCGCTCGACGAGACCAGGTGAAAACGCACCGGATGTCCGAGGCGCAACGCGAAGGTGCGATCCGCGATCAGGATCTCGTGGCCTTCTTCCGTGCCGCGTGGCAGCAGGCAGATCCCGCGTGGCACCGGTTCGGCTTCGTGCTTGCCGTCGCTGGCTTCGTCGAGTACGAGAAAGTAACTGCGCGGCGAGCCGCCGCCGATTCTCGGCGCGTTGCCCGCGCGCGCGAGTGAATAGGCGACCGCTCCGCGTGCCACGGCCACGTCTGGATTGTCGTTATGCAGCACGTTGAGCGCTTCGCCGCGCCACGCGCCCAGCGTGCTCGCCAGACGCTGCGTGAGCGCATCGGCGCGAAACACGCCGCCGTTCAGAAGCAGCGTGTCGGGCACGGGCAGCGTGTGTTCGTCGGCGAGTTGCGGCGAGGCAAACGACTCCGCGCCCAGCGCTTTACGCGACTGCGCCGCGAAACGGTTCAGAAACGCCGCGATATGACGCGTGACCGCGGCATCGGTCGCATAGGGCAGGCCGAATTCGACGATCGCGCCACGCGGCCTGCCGGGCCGTTCGTGCGACGCCACCGCCGGAAAGAAGCCGTCGACGATGATCCGCTCGACCTCATCGCGCGTGACCTGCACCGTGCGTGCGCCGCCGATCAGCTTCGAGCCCGCGCCGAGCAGTGTGATCGACGTCGAGTCGGGCGCCTGCGGGCCGAGCAGCTGTTCCTTTGCGTTGCGGCAACGCTCGACCAGTTGCGACAGGCTCGCCGCCGACAAACGCGCGCGCCCGCTCGCCTGGTCCGCGCCCGGCAGCCGCGCTTCCACCAGATGCGCGAGCGCCAGATCCATATTGTCGCCGCCGAGCATCAGATGATTGCCCACGCCGATACGCGTGAGCTGCGGCTCGCCGTCTTTCAGGCCGACTTCGATCAGCGTGAGGTCGGTGGTGCCGCCGCCCACGTCGCAGATCAGGACGAGACGGGTGTCCGCGAGCTCGCTTGCAAGCCGCTCGCGATGATGAAACAGCCAGTCGTAGAACGCCGCTTGCGGCTCTTCCAGCAACTTCAGATTGTGCAGGCCGGCCATGCGGGCGGCTTGCACGGTCAGTGCGCGTGCGCCTTCGTCGAAAGAAGCCGGCACCGTCAGCACCACGTCCTGAGTCTCGAGCGGCGCGTCCGGAAAACGGTGGTTCCAGGCCGCGCGCACGTGCGCCAGATAGCTCGCGCTGGCTTCGACCGGCGAGACTTTGAGGACATCGTCGGCGGCGCCCCACGGCAGGATCGGCGCGACGCGGTCGACCGATGCATGCGAGAGCCAGCTCTTCGCGCTCGTCACGAGCCGCCCCGGCACCTGAGCGCCTAGCAGGCGCGCGAGCCGGCCGATCACGACGGGCGGTGGTTCGGCTTGGGCGTTTGCTTGAGCTTCTGCGTGCGCTTTTGTCCGAGCGCCGGTTTGATCCGCACTGGACCACGGCAATTGCAGATCGCCGGGGTTCAGTTCGCCCTGCGCCGCGTGGTAGCGCACCGAGGGCAACAGAGGCCGCGCGGCCACTTCGCCGGGACTTACCAGTTGTTCGATCTCGAAGACGCGAATGAGCTGCGACCCCGCCTCCGCATAGGCGAGCACCGTGTTGCTGGTGCCGAGATCGATACCGACGCTGTACCGCTTCATCTCATTCATGCATTCGCGTTGCCGCGCACGTCGAACTCGACTTTCCAGCGCTCGTCAGTGCCGCGCGGCACGGCTTCGAGTTCGAGTGTGCCCGCTTCGGTGACACGCGCATGCAGCTTCACCGGCACCACTTCGCCGGCGGTGCGGCCAGAGGCGGGCAGCGTTGCCTGAATCTCTTCGAGCTCCTGCAATTCCTCGGGGCCCCAGAAGTCGAGCAGCGTGCCGACCTGATCCTGACGTCGCACCGACGACCCGAAGAAGCGGAAATGCACCGGCTCGCCGACCACCAGGCCGAATTCCTGCGCGGGCAGCTCGGCCTCGGTGCCTTCTTCCATGCCGAACGGCGCGACGCACAGTGCCTGAATAGGCGGTTCGAGACCGGGCACCGCGGGCATCGCCGATTCGATCGCGATGTAGTACGCGCGCGCCGTGCCGCCGCGAATCCGCACGCCCTGGCCGCGTCGCACGTAACCGTAATAGGCCGCGCCGCGCGCAACGGCGAGGTCGAGATCGGCGCCTTCGAGCAGCCGCGCCGGCGCCGCGCCTTCCGCGCCGAGCCAGTTGTTGAGCGTGCCCATGATGCGTTCGACCAGCAGCGGCGACTTGAACACGCCACCGTTGAACAGCACCGCCGTGGGATGCAGGAAACTCGCGTTTTCCGCCGTGGCGATGTCGCGCAGTCCTTCCAGTTCGGCGAGCGCGCCCACCTGACGGCCGAGAAACGCCGCGAGGTGCCGCGTGATGCCAGCGTCCTGCGCATACGGCAGGCCGAGCTGCGTCAGACCGGCGCGCGCGCGGCTCACCGGACGCGCGGCGCTCTCCACTTGCGGGAAGAAGCCTTCGAGAATCGTCTGGGTCAATTCGGCGCGCGTGAGTTCAGTGCGGATCGAGCCGCCGATCAGCTTCGAGCCGCGGCTCGGCACGACGAGCGGCACGGTGTCGGTAGCCGGGTCGCTGAGCAGCGTTTCCTTGGCCGAGCGGCATGCATAGGTGAGGGCGCGCAGTTGCCACGCGTCGGCCTGGGTGCCGGCCGCCGCCAGCTTGCGCGCGACCACGTGCGCAAGCGCGAGGTCCATGTTGTCGCCGCCGAGCAGAATGTGTTCGCCCACCGCGACGCGATGCAGTTCGAGATTGCCTTCGCGCTCGATCACGGCGATCAGCGACAGGTCGGTCGTGCCGCCGCCCACGTCCACCACGAGAATGATGTCGCCGACCTTGACCTGCTTGCGCCACTGGCCGCCGCTTTTCTGAATCCAGCTATACAGCGCGGCTTGCGGTTCTTCCAGCAGCGTCATGCTGCCGTAGCCGGCGGCCTCGGCCGCTTCGGCGGTCAGTTCGCGTGCGGCCGGATCGAACGATGCCGGGATCGTCACCGTAATGTCCTGCTCGCTGAACGGTGCGTCGGGATGCGCGTGGTCCCACGCTTCGCGCAAGTGCGTCAGATAGCGCACCGAGCTTTCGAGCGGCGAGACGCGTGCGACTTCAGGCGGCGCGTCGTTGGGCAGGATCGCGGCGCGCCGGTCGACGCCCGGATGGCACAGCCAGCTTTTCGCGCTCGACACGAGCCGGATCGGCGTGGCCGCGCCGCGGCTGCGGGCGAACTCGCCGACCGCGTATTCGCGCTGGCCCGTCCACGGCAGATAGAGATCGCCCGAGGCGAGTTCGTCCGGATGCGGCAGATAGAGAAACGAGGGCAGCAGATCGAGGTTGTCGATCGCGCCCGGACCCGTGAGCTGGGCGATCGGCAGCACGCCCTGGGTGGTTTTTTCGCCGTCGCTCGCGCTCGTGTCCACATAGGAGAGTGCGCAATGCGTGGTGCCGAGATCGATGCCGATGGCGTAACGTGACTGGCGTGCGTCGCTCATAGCTCCACCTCGGCCGGTGCGATCACCTTGGCGTTGTGACTGTCCGCGAGCTTCGGCAGACGCACTTCCTCGACCCGCCAGCCGCGATGGCTGATGCTGCCGTTAAACGGCGCGCGGCCGACCACATTCCCGGTCAGGCGAATCGAGGCGGCGTCGAAACCTTCGGCCAGCGTGACGCGGCTGCCTTCGGCTTCGTCACGCACCGGGCGGATCGTGAAGTGCTCGCGCAGCGTCGCGCGGCAACCGTCGTGCACGAGGCGCGCGGCCGCGCCGATGTCGGCGTCGCTGTAGCTCTTGATGTCTTCCTCGACGAAATCGATGAAACGCGCGTCGCGTTGCAGCAGGCCGAGCAGTTGCAGGGCGGCGTCGGGGCTGGCTTCTTTCAGCACGGGCGCGGGCTTCGGCGTGGGGGCGGGCGCCGGCGCGGGTGCCGGTACGGGCGCGGCGCTGGCGGCAGCGCCGCCCTCGCGCAAACGCAAGACGCCGG
This sequence comes from Paraburkholderia sp. RL17-380-BIE-A, assembly GCF_046028085.1. Classification (NCBI taxonomy): domain Bacteria; kingdom Pseudomonadati; phylum Pseudomonadota; class Betaproteobacteria; order Burkholderiales; family Burkholderiaceae; genus Paraburkholderia; species Paraburkholderia sp. RL17-380-BIE-A. Next base: position 78,261 of record NZ_JARESQ010000019.1, on the reverse strand, counting down.
CGGCGAATTCGCCATCGCCGAGAATGCGGAAGAACGTGCTCACGGCCAGGGAAATCCTGCCGAGGAAGGATGGGTTCGAATCGGTCATAAATGCTCCTGAGGTGCTCTGTTAAAGGACGAGCTGTCCTGGCTGCGCCGCACGCGACGGGCCGCGAAGCCGCGCCGGGCCTGCGTGGGCCGTCGTTGTGCAGGTTGGCAAAGGCCGGCGGCGTGCCGGTTGCCGACGTCTGATTGATCGGGGAGCGCGGCGCGGTTGGCGCGCGCAAAACCCGTATTTTGCCTTGTGGCGCGGCTGAATCGGGCAAAGCCGGTCATTCTAGCGGGCAATGCGGCCAGATTGGCGGGTTGTCACGGGCGGTTGTGGGTGGTTGCGGGCGGGCGATGAGCTTGCGGCTGTTCGTCAGTGTGAGGTGTTCGGCGAGGCGGAGTAGCCCTGGCTGGTTAGGTCGTGGGGCAGGGCAAACGGTCTCAGCAGCGCCGATGTCATGGCTTGTCTCCAGTTTTGCCGCGCACGAGCGATTCAGGATGACGCTCCAGATAATCCGCCAGCGCGTTCAGCGATTGCAGCGTGCGGGTCAATTCCTGCAGCGCCTGGTGCACATCCGACTGCAACGGCGAGTCGCGCTGCAAAGTCGCCTCCGCCGAGCCAAAGGTCTGCCTTGCGGCGGCGAGCGTGTCGCGCGCCTGCGGCACGACTTCGGTGTTCAGCCGATTGAACAGCGCGTCGGCGTTTTTCAGCGACGTGTTCAGGTTCGCGCCGATCTGATCGAACGGAACCCGGTCGAGTTTCTTCGCGATATCGGCCACCTGCACCTGTAGCGCGTCGAGCGTATTCGGAATGGTCGGCAGTTCGACCGGCTCGATGCTGCCATCGAACTTGACGGGCGCCGCCTTCGGGAAAATGTCGAGCGCGATATATAACTGGCCCGTCAGCAAGTTGCCGGTACGCAACTGGCCACGCAGGCCCCGCTCGACGAGACGGCGCAGCAGGTCGTGGCTGGCGGTCGAACGGGCCTGCGGCATCGTTTGGCTGCGGGCGCGCCGTCTGAGTCGGTCCGGATACAGGTCCAGCGTCACCGGCATCGTGAAGCTCTGCGTCTGCGGATCGTACTCGACACCAATGTCCGTCACCTGGCCCAGCACGATGCCGCGGAAGTCGACCACCGCGCCCACGGAAAGCCCTCGCAACGACTGGTTGAAATTCATCACGGCGCGCACCGGTACGCCGTCTGGCGCGCGCATGGCGTCCGTCTCGTCGGAGGCGAGGCGGAAGTCGCTCTTCTCCGGTGCTTGCACGCCCATCGGCTGCCCCGGCGGCGTCTGGAATGCGAGGCCGCCGACCAGAATGGCTGCGAGCGACTGCGTGTTGACGACGAAGCCGGACGAGTCGAGCCGGACATTGACGCCGCTTGCATGCCACCAGCGCGAATTGGTGCCGACGTACTGGTCGTACGGCGCGGCGACGAACACCTGCATGGTCACGCCCGTGCCGTCCTTGTCGAGCGCGATGCCGTAGACCTGCCCCACCTGCACGCGCCGGTAAAAGATCGGCGAGCCGATGTCGATCGAGCCGAGCGAATCGCCATGCAGGATGAAGCGGTGGCCTTTCTGGTCGGTGGTGATGGGGGGCGGCGTTTCGAGTCCGACGAAGTGGGTTTGCGTTTGTTTGGAGCGGCCAACGTCCACGCCGATATACGCGCCCGAGAGCAGCGTGCCGATGCCCGACACGCCCGTGGCGCCGACGCGTGGTCGAACGACCCAGAAGCGCGTGTCCTTGACCGCGAAGTTTTCCGCCTGCTTGGTGAGTTGCACGGCGATTTCCACGTGCGTTTGATCCTTCGACAGGGTGATCGCCTTGACCGAACCGATTTCCACGTCCTTATATTTGACCTGGGTTTTGCCGGGTTCGAGACCTTCGGCGTTCTCGAAGACGATCGCGATCGCCGGGCCGCGTTCGGTGACGGACTTGACGACAAGCGCGATACCGATCAACGCCGCGATCAATGGCACGACCCAGACGAGCGAGGGCAGCCAACTGCGCTGCGGCGCAATGTCAGGATCGGGCAAATCGGGAGGGAGGACGGGTTCTTGCGGGCTATTCATGACTGGGCTCCGAAGCGTGACTGGCTGCGTCCTGGCTCCCGCTCGCCACGCGCTCCTGAATGGGATGCGGGGCGAACTGCCGAGCCGCGTTCACCCCGTGTTCGCCGCGAGTTCATCTCGCGTTCACCCCGCGTTCATTCTTCGCCCCGGGCGCGACGCGCGAGGCGCCACACGCTGGGTGGCGCCGGCGACGCAGATGCCCCGTTCAGGGTTGCACGGCCTCCCACGACGGGTCCGGATCGAACGATTTGAGCGCGGTCGCGGTACGTGCCGATTGAGGCCCGAGATTTTTCTGGTAAATCTGCCCGTCCTGATTGACGATAAAACTCATCACGCCCGTCTTGCCATACTCGGCGGGCCACGCGACAAGGCCGTAGCCTTTCGTCATCGTGCCGTTCTCGATGTAGTTCTGGCTGCCGCCTTTCGCATGCGGCCCTTGCGCGCTCAGAATGCGGAAGTGATAACCGTGATAACCCTCCTTCGAAACGGAGCCGCCATGCGGCATTGCCGCGGCAAGCGGGCCAAGCGGGCTTGCCGGTTCACCCTCCGCAGTGGGCCAGTACAAGCCGTCGTGCTGACCCGGCGTGCTGAGAATGTGTTGCGCGTAGTGCTGGTTCAATGCCTGGTAGTCGTGTTGCGCATCGAGATAGGCGAGGGAGGTCAGCATTGCCGCGCGCTCATTGCGGCCAATGCGGCGCGTCATGATTTCGTCGCGGCCGGCAGCGGGATCGAAGCGCCAGCCATTGGCCGCTTGCACGAGCGGAATCGGCAGCGTCCAGCCACTGTTGCCGACCGAAAGATGCTTACTCGCGCGACCGTTGAGCGGCGCCGGATCGTCGACGATCTGGTGTCCTGCTGCCCACGCGCCGAGAAACTCGTATATATCGTCTTCGCCTATGTTTTTGGTGGGAATGAAGTGCGTGAAATCCTTGCCGAGCACATGCTGCATCGCGGTGTCGTCGTTGCTGGAAAGCGCGTTGACGAAAGCGCTGGCCGCGGCCTCCGCTGTCGGATACACGGCTTGCGCGTGCGCCGCCGACGCGCCGAGCATGAGCGCGGCAAGCCCGAGTGCGCTGCCCGCAAAGTGTGGCTTGAGAGCGCCGAAGGCGCGAGGAAGCGTGTCGGCAAGACGTGCGCCGACGGTCTGGAATGTATGGATACGGATCATGAGCGGCTCCTGTGAGATCGGTTCAACGTTGCCGGCCGAGGTGACGCTGGCCGCCGCCACCCGCACCCAACCCGCCGCCGCGCTGCTGCCCACCGCCGCCCGCGCCAAAGCCGCCGCCGGCGCGCTCGCCACCGCCTCCAGCACCGAAGCCGCCGCCGGCACGCTCGCCGCCGCCTCCCGCGCCCAGATTGCCGCCACGCTGCTGACCACCGCCATTCGCGCCGGGACTGCCGCCGCGGTTGTTCGCCAACTGTTGGCGGCTTGCTTGCCCGCGCTGCATGTCCTGCTTCGCGGCGCCGCCGTCGCCCGCGCCGCGCAGCGCGTTGTCGCGGTTCACGTTTTGCGCGTTGTTGCGAACGTTGGCGGCATTGTTGCCGCCATGCTGGATACCCTGCACGCGCTCACTTGCGGTTCCGCCCAGGTTCTGGCCGGTGCGGTTCTGCAGCGTTTGCTGCGCCTGTGCACGCGAGGCCGACGTATCGCGCCCGCGATACGCGTCGCGCTGCGCGCTGCCCAAGTTGGCTGTGGTGTTGCGATTGACAGACGCATTACGGTTCCAGTTCGTCGTGCTGCTGTTCACGTCGAGCCGGCGATTCACATTGATGTTGTTGTACTGATTGACGTTGATATTGACGCTGTGATTGTTCCAGTTGACGTTGCTCCACAGCGAACTGGTGATCGCCACGCCGGCACCGAACGCGAGTCCTGCGGCGAGGCCGCTCGCCACCGCGTAGCCCGGCGGAGGCGGAACATACACAGGTGGATAGGCTGGATACGGCCACGCGCCGTAGACGACCGTGGGGTTGTAGGTCGGCACGTAGACGACCTGAGGGTTCACCGGCACGATCTGGATGGTGCTCTGCTCGACCACCACTTTCTGCTGCTGGTTGGTTTGCAGGTTGCCGGCCTGCTGCGCCTGCTTGCGCAAACGCTGCACCGAGTCCATCACGTCGTTCGGTTGAGCGAGGAAGGCATTGCCCAGTTGCGTGACCCAGTCGGGTTTCGACGCCATGGTGGCCAGCACTTGCGGAAACGCCACCAGCGATTGCACGCTCGGATCCCACGGCTCGGACCCCACTGCCTTCACGGCGTCGTCACCCTTGAGATTCGGATTGGCTTTCGCCCATGCCTCCGCCGCCGGCACGTCTTGCGGAAAGGTGGACGCCATCAGCACCTGGGCGAGCAGGGCGTCCGGATAGAGCGCGATTGGCGCCGTGAGCGAGTCCAGTTGCTGGTTCGAAATTTTTGCCGGCGCCTGTGCGTAGGCGGCAGGCACCGCGACCTCGAGGAACAACGGTGCGCCGGCCAATACGGTGAGTGTGGCTAGAAGAATCCGCGATCTTCTCTGGTATGCCCTGGAGCGATTCACGATCAAGTCTCCCCTGTTGGAAGTTGTATATGGCGCACGGGTGCGGTGCGTGAGACATCCACATCGGAAACCACTGGGAAGCGATCGGCCATGGGTGGCGGTGCTAACCAGTGCAGCGGACTGCTGCTCGAGATCCGCGCAGGTTCCGCGACAATCGCGCTTCGAACGGACTCCGAATCGTCTTGCAGACAGCGCGTGCATGATGGCAAGATTAATAAACCTTTTCCCACGAATTGTGCAATCTTTTGTTCAAGTAAATTCTTGTTGAATTTCTCTTGTTGTTGGATTAACGGCGCAGCGCGGTGTCGCGTATGTGGCGCTTTTGCCGACCTTCAGCCTATCCAACAATGTTCTTGCGTTTCGTGCACAGGTTTCATAGGTTGCTTGAGGAACTGTGAAATCGTCGCCGGGTAGCCAGGCGGGGTCAAGATACATATTGACTCAGCCTGTGCCCGTTTCGTTTGCGGTTTCGATTGCGCGGGACGACGAAATATTAGCGCAGCTCGATATCAATCGATAAATGTGAAAACTCATTTTCGTTGAGCGTTTTCGGCACCCTGTCAGCTAATCTACCGTTCCCTCGCCGCAGATCGGCGAAGTGACCAAGTGGCGACGTATGTGCGGGGTTGCCTGATACATCCGCACGCCGCACGCCGCACGCCGCACGCCGCTCGATCCGCGGCCCGGACTGCTGCTCGAACGCTCAATCCAATGAGAGACCTCTATGAAACGAATCGCCGTGGTGATCATGGCCAGTATGAGCGCGCTCGCACTGGCGCAAAAACCGTCCGTCTATCCCGCGCATGGACAAAGCCAACAGCAGCAGACCTCGGACGATGGAGCCTGCTACTCATGGGCAAAGCAAAGCACCGGCATCGACCCGGCCGTGGTCGCGCAAACACCTGCGCCACAATCGGGGCCGACAGGCGCGCGCGTTCGCGGTGCGGCTCGTGGAGCGGCGGCGGGCGCAATCGTTGGCGACGTGAGTAATAACGACGCAGGACATGGCGCCGCAGTTGGCGCGACCGCTGGTGCGGTGGCCGGTGGCGTGCGCAATCGTCAGCAACAAGCCGCTCAGGCGCAAACGGCGCAGGCTAACCAGCAGTCGGCAATGAGCACGTATTGGCGCGCTTACGACTCCTGCATGCAAGGCAAAGGCTATACGGTTCAGTAGTCGCACGTAAGGTCCTTTTCTTTTGATAGCGGTGAGTGGGTCACCGCATCAACGGAACGATGCTGAGGCTCCCTCGTGCGCCTCTACGGTTCGTCGCCGACGAACCAACGGAAGTAGGGATTGTCCGGTTGCGCCTGCAATGCCTCGCCAATATCGCGAGACCATGCATCACGTTCGCCACGGTATGCGTCGAGGCCCGCGGCATAGAAGCTTTGCAGCGCGCCGCGCTCGGCGTTTAAGGCCGCGCGGAACTTGTCATCGGCGTGCGATAACGGCGGTTCGCCGCGAAGCGCGAGCAGGTGAGCGAGCGTGTCCGGAAAAGCGTCGCGCCGCACCCACGCCGCGTATTCGATGCGTGGCCGGTCGTCGGTCACGGGTAGGGCATCCGCGGTGTAATACGCGAGGCCGGCGCGATCGGTGATCCAGGTCGCGAGCAGCGCCGCCGGCGTGGCCACGCCGACCTCGCGCAGCGACGCCGCCACCTGCGGTTGAGCAAAGCGCGACTCGATGCGCGGCACATCCAGTTCGATCGGCTGCATCGAGCCGATCAGCATCATCTCGTGCAACTCGGTGGTCCATAGCGTGGCATACGGAAACACCTGGATGAAGCTCTGGATCAAGGAGCGCGTGTCGTCTTCGTTCTGGGTCGGCAGCGGCAGCCACTGCGCGACGATACCGTCCGTGCGCAGACGCGAGGCCGCCAGTCGGTAGAAATCCGACGAGTAGAGATTGACCACGCCGGCCGCCGAGGGCGGCGGTGGTTCGAGCGTGATCAGGTCGTAACGTTCGCTGCTGCGTAGCAACTCGCGCCGTCCGTCGCGCAGGCGAATGTCGACGCGCGGGTCAGTGCCGATACCGTAGTTGCCTTTGAACTGCGGCGCGGCGCGTACGACCGCAGGCAGCAACTCGGCGACCACGCGTTGGTCGAGGCGAGGCCACGTGAGCAACGCACCACCGGTGATGCCCGTGCCGAGTCCGATGACAAGCGCGCTGCGCGGCGTATCGCGGTGAATCAGCAGTGGCAGGAGCGCTTGCAGACGCATGTAGCGCAACGAGGTCATCGCGTCGCCGGAATTGGAAACGCCTTGAATGTAGAGGCGCCGGAACTGCTTCTGGCCCGCGCCCTGTGCAACCACAGCCACGGTACCGCCCGCACTCTCCTCGTAGGAGATCAGCGTGCCGCCGCGTGCGGCGGCGAGCAGGCTGGCAAGACGATCCGGCGGCGTCAGCAGCACGGCACACAGGGTGGCCGCGGCCAATACCGGCACGGACCAGCGGGCGCCACGCCGCACGCCCTGGCCGCGCCACACGGCCACGGCGGCCACTGCGCCGGCGAGCACTGCGAGCACCGCGAGCGCACGAACCAGCCCGAGTGCCGGCACGAGCAGGAAGCCGGCGAGCAGCGTGCCCGCGATACCGCCCGCGGTGTTGAGCGCCAGCACTGCGCCGACATCGCGGCCAGTGTGCCGGGCATCCACGCACACGCGCAACGCGAATGGGAACGCCGCTCCAAGCAACAGCGTGGGCACGAAAACGACGCACGCAGCCGCGACCGCAAAGCCCGCGCACATGGCGGCGAGCAGGCTGCCGGTGGCGGAGAAGGTTGCCTCGCGCGCGAGGCTTTGCCATTGGAGCAGCCACCCGCCCAGCGCGGCCACTTGCAGCAGCGCGACGAGTCCGGCGGCCACGATCAGCAGCGCGAACATGCCCCACGGATCGCGCGCGCGATCGACATGGCGCGAACTGAGCGCGCTGCCGAGCGTCAGTCCGAGTAGATACGTGGCGAGCACGATCGCGAAAGCGAAGCTGCGGGTGCTGATGAACTGGACGATCAGTTGGGACCACACGACCTCGTAACCCAGCGCGATGCCGCCGGCGAACGCATAGAGGACGACGGCGAGGCGTGCGCCGGGCGCGGCCCGGTCGACTGCTGTTTCATCGGCAGAGGCCGTTTCGAGCGGTTGTCCATCGACAGATTCGCGTGCAGAAGCGAAACGGCCAATGAGCAGTGCAGCCAATGCGGCCAGCGCGTTCAACCCGGCGGCCGCGAACGCGCTGCCTTGCACGCCAAGTGACGGGATCAACACAAAGGCGGCGGCGAGTGTGCCGGCAATCGCACCACCCGTATTGGCCGCATACAGGCGCGCGCCGGCGCGGCCGAGCCGTGTCGCGCGAGGGCCCAGCGCGCGCATCAGCACCGGCAGCGTGCCGCCCATCAGCACGGCGGGCAGGCCGACCAGCGCAAACGGCAACGCCCAGGCGAGCGGCCCGGCGCGATCCTGCAGCCATGCGAACGGCGCGGCCGCGTGTGCTAGCGCAATGGTGCCGGCTACCGCCAGCAGTAGCGCGCCGCCTTCCAGCGCGGCGTAAAGCAGCAACGGCCGCGAGATGCGATCGGCGAACCTGCCGAGGAGCCAGCCGCCCAGCGCGAGACCGGCGAAGAATGCGCTCACACCGGTCGTGACCGCCTGCACGTCGACGCCCACGACGAGCGCCAATTGCTTGATCCACAGCACCTGGTAAATCAGTGACGCCGCGCCCGATGCAAACAGCAGGAGCATCGGCCACGCAATCGGCAATGCAGGCGAAGCAGGAGAAGCAGAGCGACTGTCCGTGTCGGCCGGCTCATGTTCACGCGGATCGGCGCGGCGCTGTGCGCGTTCTTGTGCGCGACGCTCTCGGCGAGAGTTTTTGGCGCGGTGAGCCAACGTTTGGGTCATCGGATAATGTGCGCGGATGCAGTGCGTCGAGACGAGGTGAATGGACTTGAAAACCGAAGCGTAAACGCGCCGCACATGCCAATGGAAGCCGGCAAGTGCGGCGCCTGCTGAAACGTATTACTCGAGTCCGCGCTTCTTGAACGACTCGTCGATCTTCTTGTCGACCTGCCGGCGCACACCGTCCACGCTAAAGCTCGCGGGCCGCTGGCTCGGCGGGTAATCGACGAAGGTCTGCAGGAATGCCGATGCTTTGAGCGTCGCTATGCCGTTCAGGTAAACGTTCTTCGTCACCCAGTCGTTGTATTGATCCGAGGTGATGTCCGCCCGTTCATAAGGATCCATGCGGAGGTTGAACAGCTTGGGCAACCGCAGGCAGACGAGCGGGTCCTGCCAGATGTCGAGGTTGCCCTTGGCACGCTGCTCGCAAAATACCGCCTTCCAGGCGTTGCCATCCTGATCCCAGCGCATCGCGACCAATTGTCCGTCGTCGTCGAAGTAGAAGAACTCCGTGCGCGGGTCCTGGGTCGTCTGTCCAGTCAGGAAGGGCAACTGGTTGTACCCGTCAAGATGGTTTTTGAAGCTCGTGCCTCCCGCCTTAGGCGCCCATCCTTTCAGCAACCGGTCCTTCACGCCGCCGTCTCCCGCGGCGGCCAGCAGCGTTGGAAACCAGTCGAGGCCGGAGAACATGCCGTTAGAGGTCTCGCCGGGCTTGATATGGCCCGGCCATCGCACCATGGCCGGTACGCGGAACGCGCCTTCCCAGTTGGAGTCCTTTTCGCTGCGGAACGGCGTGGTCGCCGCGTCGGGCCACGAGAACTGATTCGGGCCATTGTCGGTCGTGTAGACGACGATGGTGTTCCTGGAAATGTTCAGGTCATCCAGCAGCTTGAGCAGTTTGCCGACGTCCTGGTCGTGCTCCCACATGCCGTCGGCATATTCATTGCCGGGCATGCCGCTCTTGCCCCTGAACTCGGGGCGCACGTGGGTGAAGACGTGCATGCGCGTGAAGTTCATCCAGACGAAGAAAGGCGTGCCGTTCTTCACCTGCTTGCGGATGAATTCCTCCGCGTGCGCGCCGGTTTCGTCGTCGATGGTCTCCATGCGTTTCGTGGTGAGAGGGCCGGTGTCCTGAACCTTGCCGTCCGAGGTGCTATGAATCACGCCGCGCGGCGAGAAGTTCTTCACGTAGGGATCGTTCTTGTCCTTCGGCCAATAGGGGCGCTCCGGTTCTTCTTCCGCGTTCAGGTGATACAGGTTGCCGTAGAACTCGTCGAAGCCGTGATTGGTCGGCAGGTACTCGTTCTTGTCGCCAAGGTGGTTCTTGCCAAACTGGCCGGTTGCATAGCCGAGCGGCTTGAGCGCCTGGGCGATAGTCATGTCGCCCTTTTGCAAGCCGACTGGCGCGCCCGGCGCGCCGACTTTGGACAGTCCGGTGCGCAACGGCGACTGACCGGTGATGAACGAAGAGCGGCCGGCCGTACAACTGTTCTCGGCGTAGTAATCCGTGAAGATCATGCCTTCATTCGCAATGCGGTCGATATTCGGTGTTCTGTAACCGACCACGCCGCGCGTGTAGGCGCTGATGTTCGCCTGCCCGATGTCATCGCCGAAAATCACGAGAATGTTCGGCTTGGCCGAAGACTTCGCGGCCGGTTGCGGCGCGCTCGTAGGGGCGGGTTTGGCCGCCGGTTGGGTTTGGGCCGGCGCGTTGATGGATGGAAAAATCACCGCACCGAACGCGGCAAGGGCTAATGCGCCAGCCCCCAACGCGTAACGCCCTCGTTTCAACAGGTTTGTCATCGTGTCGCTCCAATGGAGTTGACTCTTATCCACCCGTCACGCATTGCTCCGCGTGACGGGGTCGCCCCTCGTCGTCCGCCGGCAGCCCACGGCCTGAACTTGCCGCGCGCCGCTTCTTGCCGCCGCTCACTGCTGCGGTGCGGGAAAGACGGTTTGCCAATGGTCTTTCATGCTCACCACCGTCCAGCCGTCGGCGACGGCTTCGTCCCACGCCTTGTCCAGCTTGCCGACTTTCGACGCGCGGTCGTAAGCGAATTCCCGCACGGCGTCGTCGTGGTGCAGGAGCAACGCGAGATGCCGGCGAGGGCTCGCGGCCGTGTACTGCAACATCTGCAGATCGCCGTCGGAGTTGCCGAACGCGAGAATGGGCTTGTGTCCAATGTTGCGATAGATGCCGACGGGCTTGCCGGGCCCGTCATCGACGAAATCGAGTTTCGGCTCGCGCACGAGAACGGGCTGGCCGTTGCGCACTTCGTACTGCACGACCTGGCTGGAGCCGATCACCTGCTCGGGCGGAATGCCATAAGCCTTTTCGGCCCAGACCCGCATGAACTCGATCGTGCCGCCCGAAACGATGAAGGTCTTGAAGCCGTTGGCGCGCAGGTAGGCGAGCAATTCCCGTTGCGGCTGATAAACGAGGTCGGTATAGGGCCGGCCGAATTTCGGATGGCGTGCGCTTGCCAGCCACGCGCGGATGGACTTGTCGTAGTCGTCGACGGTCATGCCGCTATTGGCGAGCGCGACCAGTTGCAACAACGCTTTCTGCTGGCTCGCGAGCGCCCCGTAGTCTTTCGCCATGAGCGCCTTGAAGGCCGGGATGTTTTTCCACTCGGGGTGCTGCGGTGCGGCCGCCTTTACCTGTTCCAGCATAAAGACGAACTGAAAATACAGCGGCTGTTCGCTCCACAGCGTGCCGTCGTTGTCGAATACGGCGATACGCTCCGCAGGCGGCACGAACGACGGCGAGCCTTCACGGGTCACGTCGGCAACGAACGACTGGATTGCCTGTCTCGCGGGCGTGTCACGCCATGAGGGCAATGCGGCGGCAGGATTGCTCGCTGTCGTTGGGGAGGGTGCGACGCCGTCGTGCGGCGCGGCGCAGCCCGCGAGACTGAATGCAACGCACGCTACGCGTATCAGGCGCAAGGCACGGCTCGACCACACAGACTGATGGCGCAGGTGCATCCGGGCTCCGGTTCGTTCACACGGTCAATCGCAACGCGCGCCGACAGATCGCAGGCGCGAAACACGGGGTTTCACCAACAGTCCAGTACAACAGTTCAGTACGTTAACCGCCAGGGATGCCGGGCGCGCCGGCGGCTTTTGCCGACGCCTGGCGCGCACCGGCTTCCTTCCAGGTGTCCTCGTCCATCACCAGCCGGAAGCCCAGATGCGACATGCTGTTGTAGGGGTCGGTACCGCGTCGCGCGCTGGGCCGGTAGCTCAGGCAATAGGTTTCGTTGCAGAGGAACGAGCCGCCGCGTGTCACGCGCTTGGGCGCGCCGACGGGTACGCCCGGGTCGGCGGGGTCCCACGAATCGCGCGGACCTGCCGGGTTGTCGATCGCGCTGGTGCTCACCGCCTCGCGTCGGAACTGATCCGCGCGATACCAGTCAGCAACCCATTGCCACGCGTTGCCGGTCATGTCAGAAAGGCCGTAGCCATTGGCCGGAAAAGTGCCTACCGGGCTCGTGCCGAGCGCGCCACCGGCTTTCGGATTGACGACCGGGAAAGACTGCGGCTGCTGGCCTTGCCACACATTGGCCATCTGTTTGCCGTCAGGCGAGAACTGTTCGCCCCAGGCATACGTGGCCTGCTCTAGACCGCCGCGCGCGGCGAATTCCCATTCGGCTTCGGTCGGCAAGCGCTTGCCGGCCCATTTCGCATAAGCCTGCGCGTCTTCGTAGGAGACCTGAACCACCGGATGATCGTCTTTACCGATGATGTTGCTGTCCGGCCCGGTCGGATGACGCCAGTCGGCGCCCGGCACATAGCGCCACCATTGCGAATAATCGTCTAGCGGCACAGGGCGGTTGGTGCCGACGAATACCATGGCACCCGCCACCATCGCACTCTCGGGCGGGCGGGGCGTGCCGGGCGGCAACTGGACTTTCAGCGTGTCCCAGTCGGGTTTCTTCTCTGCGGTGGTGACGTAGCCGGTGGCTTCGACGAAACGGCGGAATTCGGCGTTGGTGACGTGATGGCGGTCCATCCAGAAGCCATGCACCTTGACCTTGTGCGCGGGACGCTCGTTGGGTTGCGCCTGTTTGGCGTCGCTACCCATCAGGAACTGTCCGCCTGGCACCCACGCCATGCCGAGCGGGCCATGCGTGCCATCGCCGAGGACGATGGCCGAATGAGCGGGGGTGTGCGGCGTGAAGGCCCAACTGACTGCGGCGCCGACACAAGCAGGGAGCATGACGAGCAGGGTGCCCCATAGCAAAAGTTTGCGCATGCCACCGGAACGCGAGAGAGTGGTTGCGGCCGCCCCGTGCTGGTGTGACGACAGGCGTGACGACGGGTGTGACAACTTCGCGGGCCCTCGATCTCTTGCACTCGTCATCTTTTCTCTCATGGAGTGAAACGGCCGGGTCGTCGTATATGACGGTCGACTCTTTATTTCAAGCCTAGCATTTCAAGACTGGGACAAGCTTAGCGATACAGAGTAACGATGCTGCACTCGCGCAAACAAGCAGTTGCAGAGTAGCAATTTTTTGACGACATTTCATATCTTTTTTTAACCATGCACGTGAGACACTTTGACGAATGCGGACCATTGCATTAACGTGTCTGACAGCGGGCATGGGCATTCGGGTCGTCCAATCAGATTGACATAAATGACTGGAGAGAGAAAGCACGATGCGCGACACCGTTCTGCAGTTCGAAGCGAGTGTGAATCAGGCGGTCGTGGGCCAGCAGTCCGTGGTTCGGCAGGTTTTGATTGCATTGCTCGCCGACGGTCACGTGCTTCTCGAAAGTCTGCCGGGACTCGCCAAAACGCGCACGGTCAAGGCCATCGCCACACGGCTCGCGGCAACCATGAGCCGGATCCAGTTCACGCCGGATTTATTGCCGTCGGACATTACCGGCGCGGAGACGCTGCTGCAATCGGGCAGCGAACGCACGCTCAGTTTTCAACCGGGTCCCATTTTCGGTAATCTGATTCTCGCGGACGAAATCAACCGCGCACCGGCCAAGGTTCAATCCGCATTGCTCGAAGCCATGGAAGAGCGGCAAATTTCAGTGGCGGGAAAAACGCACCGCATGTCCGCGCTTTTTCTCGTCATGGCCACGCAAAATCCGATTGAACAGGAAGGCACTTATCCATTGCCCGAAGCGCAAATGGACCGCTTTCTTCTCAAAGTGCTGATCGACTATCCGTCGCCGGACAGTGAAGTCGCGATGCTGCGCCTGCTGCGGCAGGAGAGCAATGCGTCCGCCGAGGCGCCGTCCGTGCTGTCGCAGGACATCATCTTCGCGGTGCGCGAGCAAATCAGGCAGATTGTCGTTGCGCCCGCAATCGACGACTATATCGTGTCGATCGTCAATGCAACACGTCACGGCGCGCAACTCGACGCGGACCTCGGCAAGTGGATCGAAGTCGGCGCAAGTCCGCGCGGCGCGATCGGCCTCGACCGCGCGAGCCGCGTGCAGGCGTGGCTGCAGGCACGCAGTTTCGTTACGCCGGACGACGTGCGTGCCGTCATTCATCCCGTGCTGCGGCATCGGCTGATACTGTCCTACGATGCCAACGCGGACAATATCAACGCCGACCGGGTAATCGACCGCCTGATCGAAAAGGTCGCGGTGCCGGCCTGAACCCGGTGTCTTTTGAATGCGCAGGAGTGGCATGGCCGTGCTGTCCTCTACCGACATCGGCAGCGTATATGTCGACGCCGCGCATCTCGCGAAGCTCGAATTTCAGGCGCGCGGGCTGAGTTTCGTCGCGCCCGCGCCGGTGTCGAGCGTGCTGTCGGGCGCGCACGCATCGCGTCTGCGCGGGCGCGGCCTGAACTTCGAAGAGATTCGCGGCTATCTGCCGGGCGACGACGTCCGCCATATCGACTGGAAGGCGTCGTTGCGGCTCGGCAAACCGCAGGTTCGCACCTATACCGAAGAGCGCGACCGGCCGCTGCTGGTCGTCGTCGATCAGCGCATGAGCATGTTTTTCGGCTCGCGCCGCGCGTTCAAATCGGTCGTGGCCGCCGAGGCCGCCGCGCTTGCCGTGTGGATGGGATTCGCGGCGGGCGATCGCGTCGGCGGTGTGCTGTTCAACGACAGCCAGCTCACGCGGATCAAGCCCTTGCGCAGCCGCAGCCGCATCAAGACCCTGTTCGGCGCGCTCGCCGCGATGAACGGCGCGCTGCATGCCGGAAGCGAAGCCAGAACCGCATACGACCAGCTCGACGCCGCGCTCGAAGGCGTGCTTCAACTTGCAGGGCATGACTATCTGATTTGCGTGGTCAGCGATTTCGCCGGGGCGGGCGATCGCACGCGTCGACTGTTGCGGCAACTCGCGGCGCACAACGACGTCGTCGCGGCGATGATCGTCGATCCACTCTGGCAGCAGATGCATGGCCGCCGTACGCTGGTGGTCAGCGAAGGACGCTTGCAGGTCGAATTGCGCATCGAGCAGGAGCGGGTGCGCGAGCCGCTGTCGAGCCTGTTCAGCGGACGCACGGCTGAAGTGGCCGAATTGCTGCGTACGAGCGGCGTGCCGCTCATGGCATTGTCCACCGACGAACCCGCCGTCGATCAGGTTCGCCGTCTGTTCGGCGAACGCGCGCGGCCTGCCAGGGGGAGCGGCATATGAGCGGCACCTCGAACGCTACGCTCGCTCCGGCCGGGTCGTCGGCGGAGCTGCAAGGCTTGCAGGAGTTGCCGCTGCCCGCGCCGGTATCGTACGCACCCCAAACGATTGGCTGGCTGTTCGTCGCAATCGTGCTGCTCGGCGCCGTCCTGCTGATGTCATGGGCTGCCCGGCGGCGCTATCGGCGCGAGCGTTACCGGCGTCACGCGCTAAAGGAACTGGCGGGCATCGAAGCGGGTCTCGCGTCTGTCCACGCGGACCCGATGCAGCGCGCGGCCATGCTCGCCGCGATTCCTCGCCTGCTCAAACGCACGTCGCTCGAAGTCGCACCGCGCGAGCAGGTCGCGTCGCTGACCGGCGACGCGTGGCTCGACTTTCTGCGGCATACGCGTGGCCGGTTCGACGAGCGAACCGGCCCGCTGCTCACCCTCGCAAGCTACGCGCCGCCGCAGCAGGTCGCCAGTGTTTCGCCGGACGACGCCGCCGCGCTGATCCGGCACGCGCGAGACTGGATCGAGCATCATCATGTGGAAGTTTGATTTTCCGTGGATGTTCGCGCTGCTGCCGCTGCCCGTGTTGGTGTGGTGGCTGGTGCCGGCATATCGCAGCACGGCGATGGCCGTGCGCGTGCCGTTCTTCCACGAAATGGCGCAGGCCGCGGGAGAAAAACCGGCGCCCGGCGGCGTGCGCCTGCGCCGCCACTGGCTGTTGCGTTTGCTGCTGCCGGTGCTGTGGATACTGCTCGTGACCGGCGCGGCGAAACCCGTGTTCGTCGAGCCGCCAATCGTGCGCGACGAACCCGCACGCGACCTGATGCTTGCGATCGATCTGTCAGGATCGATGGCCACGCGCGATTTCGTCGATCCGGCCGGCGAGCGCATGGACCGGCTGGGCGCCGTCAAGCGCGTGGTGGCCGATTTCGTGGCGAAGCGCAAGGGCGACCGCATCGGCCTCGTGGTGTTCGGCGACGCGGCTTATCCGCAGGCGCCGCTCACGCTCGATCACGACAGCGTGCGGATCCTGCTCGATCAGATGCAGATCGGCATGGCGGGGCCACGCACGGCAATCGGCGACGCGATCGGCCTGACGGTCAAGCTGATGGCGGATTCGCACGCGCAGGAGAAAGTGTTGATCCTGCTCACCGACGGCAACGACACCAGCAGCGCGATCCCACCCGAGCGGGCCGCCGAGATCGCAAAGCAGCACAAGCTCGTGGTGCATACGGTGGGCATCGGCGACCCGGCCACCACCGGCGAGGATCGCGTCGACCTCGATGCGTTGGCGCACATTGCGAGCATCACAGGTGGCCGCGCATTTCGTGCGCTAGGCCAGGAAAAAGATCTCGCCGATGTGTACGCCACGCTCGACAAACTGACGCCCGAAAAAATCAAACGGGAAATCTACCGGCCGCAGCGCGACTATTTCTGGGTGCCGGTCGCAGCGGGCTTATTCATTCTCGCGCTCTATCACGTGCTGGCGTTGCTGGTCGCGCTGCTGCGCTCGACTGGGCGAGCGCAGCGCGCGCAAGGTGTGCCGGTCAGCGAGGCGCAGCATGGAAATTGACCTCACGGCGTTTCATTTTCTGCGGCCGGCGTGGCTGCTGTTGCTGATTCCGGCGCTCCTGCTGCCGTTCGTCTGGCTGCGCCGCAACGACGTCCGTGCGCGTTGGCGCGGTGTGATTGCGCCGGCCTTGCTCGAACATCTGATTGTCGGTGATGCGAAACGGCGCGTGCTTCAGCCCGTCCATACGTTGGCGCTGCTGCTCGGCATCGGCGCGCTTGCCGCGGCGGGGCCGACGTGGCAACAGGAGCGTCCGCCGTTCAATCAGGACAAGGCGCCGCTCGTGGTCGTACTCGAACTGGCTCGTTCGATGGATGCCACCGACATTGCGCCGACCCGCCTCGAACGCGCGAAACAGAAGGTGCTCGATCTCGCGAGAGCGCGCAAAGGCGCGCGCACCGGACTCGTCGTGTTCGCGGCGACCGCCCACCTCGTGGTGCCGCCAACCGAAGATCCGGCAATGCTCGAACTCTACGTGCCCGCGCTTTCGCCAGCGCTGATGCCGCGTGACGGCAAGAACGCGACGGCCGGCCTCGACGTTGCCGAGCAGCTTCTGGCGAACGACCCGGCGGCGGGCACGATCGTGTTCATGAGCGACGGCTTCGACGCAGACGGTACGGACGCCTTCGTGCAGAAAGCGAAATCGCTGCGGCACCAGTTGCTCTGGCTCGCGGTCGGCACGGAGCACGGCGGTCCGATTCGCGGTCCCGACGGCATGATCCAGATGGACGCCGAAGGCCATCCGCTGCTGGGCACCTTCGACGCCGACGCGATCCGCCACGTCGCGCGCGACGCCGGCATTCCGCTCGCCAGCATGCGCGCGGACAACGACGATGTCTCGTGGGTGCAGCATCGCGCGCAGGCTTATCTCGCGCAAGCGGAGCAAACGAGGATCGAGCCGCGCTGGAAGGAAAGCGGCTACTGGCTCGTGTTGCCATTGCTGCTGCTCGCGTTGTGGAGCTTCCGGCGCGGCTGGACCGTCAAGTGGCTGCCGGTCGTGCTGATCTCGCTTGCCTTCGGCGCGCTGCCGCGTCCGGCGCAGGCGGCGCCGTGGCAGTGGCTCGATCTGTTCGCGACGCACGACCAGCAAGGGCGCTGGCATCTCGAACACGGCAACTACAAGGCGGCTGCGGCGCGTTTCGACGATCCGATGTGGAAGGGACGCGCGCAGTATCTGGCGGGCGACTACGCGGGCGCGCTCGAAGCCTTCTCGCGTCTCAAGTCGGCGCAGTCGTATTTCTATATCGGCAATACGCTCGCGCATCTCGACGACTACGCGGGCGCGATCAAGGCCTACGACAACGCGCTCAAACTGCAACCGTCGCTCGCCCAGGCCGCGGCCAATCGCGCTTACCTGCAAACGCTGCTCGCGCGAGACAAACAGAACGACGCCGATCCCGAGGAAGATCCGCCCGACCAGGTGCAGGTGGACAAGAAGAAGGGCAGGGGCACGACAGCGGTCATCGAAGCGGCGCCGCGTCCCAGCGAGGATGCCTGGATGCGCAATCTGAACACATCGCCCGCTGTCTTTCTGCAACAGCGTTTCGAGCAGGAATCCGCGGCAAAGACGGGTGGTGCGCCATGATGCGGTTTCCACGCAGCGCTGCGCTGCTCGTGACGTTGCTGCTTTCGTCGCTGGTCTCCCTGCTTGCAGCCCGGGCCGCGGCGGCCGATCCCGCGCCGCGCATCATGGCGCGCGCGCATCTCGAACCAGCCGGGCCGGTCGTGGCGGGCAGCGAGGTCAAGCTCGTCGTCGATCTGCTGACCACAACATGGTTTACCGAAGCGCCGAACTGGCCTTTGTTCACCGTCGCCGACGCGATCGTGAACCTGCCCGACGAGCAGGCCGACAACCTCTCGGAGGACATCGACGGCACGCGCTGGTTCGGCGTGAGCCGCGCGTACCGGATCGCGCCGCAGGCCGGCAAAACTTACGAGATCGCGCCGCTGACCATTACGGTGTATCCCGGCGGCATGCAGGGACCGGCCCAGGTGAGTACGCCGGCATTGAAGTTCGTCGCGACATTGCCGCCCGGGGCCGAAGGCATGAGCCCGTTTTTCGCCGCGCCCAAGCTCACCGTCGAACAGAAAATCGAACCGGCGCCGGCGCATCTCGCCGTTGGCGCGCCGCTGACGCGCACGATTACGCAACGGGCCGCCGGCACCGAGTCGATGCTGATTCCACCCGCGATACTCGGGGACGAGCCCGGACTCAAGCGCTATGCGAGACCTTCGGCGACGCGCAACATCGTCGAAGATCGCGCGGGACTCGTCGCCGGCGAGCGCACCGACAGCGCGAGCTACGTGGCCGATCGCAGCGGCACGTTCAGCCTGCCGCCGGTGACGATCGAATGGTGGAACACGACTACGCGGCGCAAGGAAACGATCGTGTTGCCGGCGGTGCGTTTTTCGGCCGCTCCCGTACGGGAAAAGCCGCTGTTCGAGATTCCTCTGGAAGCCATGCGCGAGGGTACGCCGCATAGAATCATCGTGATCCACGCACGCGAAACGATTGCCGGTGGTCTTGTCGTGTTGGGTCTGATCCTTCTGATTTCCTTGCGCACGCGTGTCGCGTCGTTCGTTCGGCGAGGTCAGCGTGCGTTCAGCGAAGCGCGCCAACGCTGGCTGGCAAGCGACGCGCTCGCCTGGCGCAAGCTGGCAACGACCGCGCGTAAGGGCGAGTGGCGGCGGACCATTCCTGCGTTATATGCGTGGATGGACAGAGGGCGCGACTTCGGCCGCCCGGCCCGTTTCGATAATATCGACGCCGCCGGGGATCAGGATGCCGCGAGGCTGATCGCCGCCGTCCGGTCGAACTATGCGGGAGACGCTGCGCCGCGTTTTCCTGTGTGGAAAGAGATCGGCGCGGTGCTTCGCAGGAATGCGGACCGGGCGAGGATAAAACGTGAAGACAAAGCTTTGCCGGGACCGTTGAACAGATTTGAAGAACCGGCGGATTGAAAATGTGCGGAGACAGACGCCACATAAGCAACCGCTTGGGAAGCGCGCTGCCGCTGTCCATGCGACCGTATGATTTTGCAACCTCTTTCGAGCAGGAGTCGCCCATGCATCCACGTGTTCAGTTTCTCTTCATTGTGGCGTTGACCGGTCTGCTGAATGCATGCGCACAAACCGGCCCGGTCGAGTTTTCCGCGTCAGGCGCCGACGCGCCCATGCTCAACCAGGCGAGCGATATGGACTTCGGTCCAATGGACAGGTCGATCGCGCAATGCAAAGCGGTCTCGAAGAACGCTGGCCAGGATCAATGCACGAAAATTCGCGCCTACGAGTCATGCATGAAGAGCCGCGGCTACATTACCGTGCTTGGCCCGGAAAACCCGCAAGGCTGCGGCGATCCGGAGTGGGAAAAGGACGTGCGCAAGTGGCTGCGTTGAGCACGGATTCGCGGCATTGAGGGGCGAACGCGTCGCGAACGCTGAAACCCCCTGGACACATTCGGCCAGCGCCCGCTCAAAGACAACATCCTCGATCGATTGGCGGAGAATGCCAGCAGTAGTCAAGCGCTTTCCGTCTTCGTGCTTTTCCCTCCGGCGCTTTGAAAGCGCAAAAACAACACTTTCCCCACGACAACGTTTGCGCCTATGCGAGCCGACCCTAACGGTATGTTTGCCTATTTACAAAACCGGAAGCCACCCAAATACTCCAGCATCGACTTGAAAGTCGAGTGTCAACGAGAAGTCATGCCAAGCCGTTAAATGGACATCGACCGATAGCAGGTTGAGTTCACTTCCACATCGCTGCGCCCCCATGAACAAAGCGTTTGCCTGACGACCGCACTGGTCCGAGGTAAATATTACGAACGATTACGAGCCGCACGTCGTAGACAGGATAGGTTGCCGTAAGGCAAGTCAGCGAAATGAAAGCATTAAGCGTTCTCCACAGCGAGTCGTCGCGTGGATGGGGAGGTCAGGAGGTTCGCACGCTCAAGGAAATGATCGCGCTGCGCTCGCTCGGCCATAACGTCGAGCTCGTGTGTCCGGAAGACGCGCGCATCGGCATCCGTTCGCGCGCCGAAGGCTTCGAAGTGCATCATGCGCGCATGCGCAGCGGCGGCGACCTGCGCTCCATGCTGACCATCAGGACGCTGCTCGAGCGTCGCCGCTTCAATGTGCTGAACACCCATAGCGGACATGACAGCCTCGTCGCCGGCATGGCGGGGCGGCTGGCGCGGACGCCGTTTATCGTGCGCACGCGGCATCTGGCGTTGCCTATCACGTCGTTGGCCACGTATAACTGGCTTCCGCATCGCGTCGTCGCGGTCAGCCATCATGTGCGGAAGTATCTGATTTCGGCGGGCGTGCATGAAAGCCGCGTGGAGACGATTTACGACGGCATCCTGAAGCCGGAAGCGCTGACACGCTCCACCCTGCGCGACGAACTCGGCCTGGACGCCACGAGCGTGGTTGCCGGAATGGTGGCGATCATCCGCGAGAAGAAAGGTCATGAGGATCTCATCGCAGCGGTTCAGCCGATGCTGGCCGAGCGGCCCAACCTGCATGTCGTGATGGCCGGTGACGGCGTGTGGTTCGACAAGATCAAGGCCATTGTCGATGGCATGGGGTTGGCCCATCGCATCCATCTGCTCGGGTTCCGCACGGACATTGCCAACGTATTGCGCGGATGTGATCTATTCGTTTTACCGACGCATCAGGAAGCGCTCGGCCAATCCTTCATAGAAGCGATGGCGGCAGGTCTGCCGGTGATCGGCACGCGGGTCGACGGCGTGCCCGAGTTGATCGACGACGGCGTGAACGGCCTGCTCGTGCCGCCGCACGATATCGATGCGTTGAGAAGCGCGCTTGCGCGTCTGATCGACGATGCGCCGCTGCGCGAGCGCCTGGGGTTTGCGGCGCGTCTGAAGACCGACAGCCGTTTCACGGTCGACGCCATGGCGAACGAGACCATCGATTGCTATATGCGCGGCATCTATGCCCGGCGCCCTTACTATGGCGAATGGCGGGCGACAGCATGACGAAGTTCGCGCGCGCGGTGCCGGTGCTGATGTATCACCATATCAGTACCGCGCCAGGCATGATCACGGTGTCGCCCGAGCATTTTGCCGAGCAAATGGCGTATCTGGCCGCTGCGGGCTACACGACCATCGGCAGCGCGCAACTGTCGGCCTATCTTGCGGGCGAGCCCTTGCCGAAGAAATCCGTCGTGCTCACTTTCGACGACGGCTACCTCGACAACTGGGTGCATGCGCATCCGGTTCTGCAGGCGCACGGCTTGACCGCGCTGTGCTTTCTGGTGACGAGCTGGATCGGCGAAGGGCCAGTGCGCGCGCATGCGCGCTCGGGTGGCGACGTGCCTGCCTTGCTCAATCACCACGACGGCGAACGGGCGATTGAAAACGGCGAACCCGACCGCGCCATTCTGCGATGGTCCGAGATTCATGCCATGCGTGAAGCCGGCACGTTCGAATTTCACAGTCACACGCATAGCCACGTGAGATGGGATCAGGTGTCCTCTCACGCAGAGGAGAAATGCGCGGGACTGTCAGCCGATCTCGCGAGCGCACGCGCCGCGCTGGAGCAGAAGCTGGGCGGCGTGTCGGATCACCTGTGCTGGCCGCAGGGCTATCACGACGCGGACTATCGGCGCATCGCGGCTCAGGCCGGCTTCCGCCATTTCTACACGTGCGAGCCGGGTTCGAACTATTCGGGCCGCAATGACGGCGCGGCGCGCTCGATCACTCGCCTCGAAGTACGGAACAAGCCGGCTTCATGGCTGGCTTCGCGGTTGTGGGTCCATACACGGCCCACCATCAGCCGTGCGTATCTGAAGATCAAACGTTGATCTGCTGAAGTTGTTTCGCTGAAGTTGAGCCGCTGAATCAGCGCGGTCCCGCGTTACAGCTGCGATTCGATCGGCAGCAAGCCAAGGAACCAGATACCGACGCGCTTCATGCCGGACACGCCGGGTTCGCCACTCTCGGTCACCTTGCCATCCGGCGCGGTGTCGATCCACACGATCCTGCTCGTACCGTTGGGATCGGCGCGGGTTTCGAGCCGCCACGCGATCTGGTCCAGCTTCGGTTCGAGCCCATCGGCGACCTGTGCGGCGAGCGGGGGGCTTTCGCAATACACGCCGATCTCCGTGTTGAGGGTGATGGAACGAGGATCGAGATTCATCGAGCCGATAAAGACGCTGCTCCGGTCGAATACATAGGTCTTTGCATGCAGCGAAGCCTTCGAGGAACCGAGAATCGATTTCTTCTTCCCGCCGCTGTCTTCGCCGGCAGCCGGTTTCAATTCATAGAGGTGTACGCCGGCGTCGAGCAGATCCTTGCGGTAACGCTGATACCCCGCGTGAACGGCGGCAACGTCCGTTGCGGCGAGCGAGTTCGTCAGCACCGTGACACGCACGCCGCGCTGCGTCTGGGCACGCATCCACGCCACGCCTTTTTTGCCGGGCACGAAGTACGGCGAGATGACCAGCACTTCCTTGGCGGGCTCGATACGCAACGCATTGAACTGCGACAGCAAGTGTCCCTGCGGATCGTCCGGCGAGCGGGTGATCTTGGCGGGGTCGTCGTAGAGCAGCGTCGCTTTGCCCCACGAGAAGTCGGTGTCGCGCGCAGCCAGCGTTTCGCCGAGCCTGGCTCTCGCCTGCGTGACGTAGGGCGAATCATGCTCGGATGCGATGAACGCCGTGAGCTTCGCGCGATAGGCCGGCAGCGCGTCCGGCTCGGCGGCATGTCCGGTCAGGCTGACGATCGGATAGGCGGCATCCGAGTTCCAGAATTCGTCGAAGGCGTTGGAGACGCGATGGACCACGGGTCCGAAAGTCAGCACGTCGAGGTCGCCGAAATCGACCTCGCTGGATGCGCCGAAGTACTCATCGCCGATGTTGCGGCCACCCAGAATGGCGGCCTGATTGTCCGCGATCAGCGACTTGTTGTGCATGCGACGGTTGATCCGGCTGAACTCCAGCGCCGTGCCCAGCTTCTTGAAACTGCGATTGGCGACCGGATTGAAGAGGCGTATTTCGATGTTGGGATGCGAGCTGATGGCGAGCAGAACCTTGTCGTCGGCGCCCGTGCCCAGATCGTCCAGCAGAACGCGAACCCTGACGCCGCGATCGGCCGCTTTGAGCACCGCGTTCGCCAGGTGGCGGCCGGTCAGGTCGTCGTGCCAGATGTAGTACTGCAGGTCCAGCGTGCGATCGGCCGCTTCCGCGAGCACGATACGGGCGAGCAGGGCATCGACGCCGTTGGACAACAGGTGAAAGGCGCTGCTGTCGGGGTGCTTGCGCTCCTGCGGTACGAAGGCGGCGGCAAGCCGGGTGTTGTCCGTGTCCGTCAGTGCGTGCGTCTCGGTGCGGCCGGCCTGCGGCGGCAAGCTCGCGCAGGCGCTCAGCAGCGTGAACAGTAAGACTGCCGCAATGCCACGAAACGTCGCCATATTGTGCCCTTCGATCGTCCCAGTCCGTAAGATAGCCGAGAGACATGGGGCGAGTCGAGTGAGCACTGAAGGTTTGGCGGATTTGCGCGCGCCGTGCCTAAGTCATGGCGATGTCATGGCGATGTCCCGCCGATCGCAAGCGCGCGGGGGCGTCCTCAGTTCAAGGCGACGGCCGCGGCGGCGCTGACCGGCGAACCTTCGATCGCCACCGACCGCGCGCCGTCCGGGCCGACGGGCACGTCGCCGACCAGCGTCGTGCGATACAGCTGCCGGTCGAAGTTGAGATCGAAGATATCCGTGGGCGCGAGATGAGCCGTTGCCCGGTTATCCCAGAACGCGACGCTGCCGGCCTCCCATTTGAAGCGCACGGTGAACTCCGGCCGCGTCACGTGTTCCCACAGCAGTTCGAGCAGCACCTGGCTTTCGCGCGGGCTCACGCCGACTATGGATTTCAGGAAGCTCGGGCTGACATACAGCGCCCGCTCGCCCGTTTCCGGATGAACCCTGACAAGCGGATGTTCGGTGACGAGCGCGCGTTGCTCGACGGCCTGGATAAACGCTTGCGTTCCGCTCGCGCCGGCCGGCGGCGTGAACCGGTGAACGCCACGCAGTCCGTCGACGAAAGAACGCAGCGGCGCAGATAGCTTCTGATAGGCGGCGACCAGGTTGGTCCACTGCGTGTCGCCGCCGTAAGGGGGAATCGTCACGCCGCGCAGGATCGACGCCCACGGCGGATTGACCGCGGCCGTGACATCCGTGTGCCAGCCCGTCCAGGGGCGTTGCAGGGTCTGCCCTTCGAAACGCGTGGCCTTGCGGTACTTCGAAATCGAATAGACCTCCGGATGCCCCTCCACGTGGCCGAACACCGGATGTCCCAAGGTCAGTTCGCCGAATTGCGCGGAGAACGCAACATGCTGCTCGTGCGTCAGGAACTGCTCGCGAAAGAACACGACGCGCCACTTCAGAAGCGCCGCGCGAATCTCCACGATCTGGCGCGCATCCAGCTTTTGCGTGAGATCGACACCGTGAATCTCCGCGCCGATATGCGCGGACAGCGGCGTGAGCTGAATCGACTGTACTTCCTGCACTGCGGCTGCACTCATGAAAAACTCCTTGCGAAAGAGAACGGGCGCGACTGTGTGAGCGCCGGCGCTTTATCGGCCGGCTGCGGCCGCGACCTGCTGCGTGGCACTGGCGTATCGGTTAGCGGGGCGCGGCAGCCCGAGATTGCCGCGCAGCGTGACTGCCTCGTATTCCGTGCGAAACAGCCCACGCCGTTGCAACTCGGGCACCACCAGTTCCGCGAATTCCGTCAGTCCGCCTGGCAACCAGGGGGACATGATGTTGAAACCGTCCGCGCCTTCTTCCTCGAACCACTGCTGCAACTGGTCCGCGATGCTTTGCGGCGTGCCGACCAGCTGCTGATGGCCGCGCGCACCGGCAATGCGCAGATACAGATCGCGGATCGTCAGGTTTTCGCGCCGCGCGAGATCGAATAGCAGGCGTTGACGGCTCTTGCCGCCGTTGGTTTCCGGCAGTTCGGGCAGTGGTCCGTCCACGGCGTATTGGGAGAGGTCGACGCCGCCGGACATATTCGACAGCAGCGACAGGCCCACGGTCGGATGAATCAGGTCCTGGAGCGCGGCGAACTTCGCTTCGGCTTCCTCCTGGGTGCGGCCGACCACCGGGAAAATGCCCGGCATGATCTTTAGATGGTCCGGCGCGCGCCCGTATTTCGCCAGACGCCCTTTGACGTCGCGATAGAACGACTGCGCTTCGTCGAGTGTTTGATGCGCGACGAAGATCACCTCGGCGGTTTGCGCCGCGAGCTCACGCCCGGCCTCGGACGCGCCCGCCTGCACGACGACCGGCCAACCCTGCGGCGAACGCGCCACGTTCAGCGGCCCGCGCACCTTGAAGTGCTTGCCCGCGTGGCCGAGCACGTGCAGCTTGTCCGGATCGAAATAGACGCCGCTGTTCTTGTCGCGGATAAACGCGTCGTCTTCCCAGCTATCCCATAGGCCCGCCACCACGTCGTAGAACTCTCTCGCGCGCTCGTAGCGGACCGCGTGCTCCGGATGCCGATCGAAACTGAAATTGAGCGCCTCCGATTCCGTGCTCGACGTCACCAGGTTCCAGCCCGAGCGGCCGCCGCTCAGATGATCGAGCGACGCGAATTTGCGCGCGAGGTTATACGGCTCGTTGAACGTGGTGGACACCGTCGCGATCAGGCCGATATGTTTCGTCACGACCGAAAGCGCCGACAGCAAGGTAAGCGGTTCGAAGTGATCGGCGCGCGCGGTACGCGATAGCGAGGGCAGATTGGTATCGCGCACGCTCACGCTGTCGGCGAAAAAAATCGCGTCGAATTTGGCGCGCTCGGCGATCTGCGCGAGCTCCGCGTAGTGCGCGAAGTCCAGTCCGCCACCCGCATGCGCATCGGGATGCCGCCATGCGGCGATGTGGTGGCCCGTCTCCATCAGGAAGGCGCCCAGTCTGATCTGCCGCTTCGGCTGTTTGTCGCCGCTCATCGTCTGCTCCGTGAAGGGTGGTTGTGCGAATGGGACAGCGGGCGTGTCACCACGCGAGCCGCCATTCGGTGATCGGGGGACTTGCTACCGGAATGCGCGTGCCGTCTTGCGGCGTATCGTCCGTATGGGCCTCGCGTGGCGCGGCGTCAGGCCCGGCAAAGTCGGCCAGCACTTCGTCGCGCAGGCGGATGAAGCGCGGGTCATGGCGCTCGCGCGGACGCGGCAAGGCCACGTCCACGATTCGCTTGATGCGGCCGGGGCGCGGTGCCATCGTGACGACGCGATCGCCGAGGTAAAGCGCTTCGTCGACATCGTGCGTGACGAGGATCATCGTGATGCGTTCGTGTTCCCAGATGCGCTGCAACTCGTTTTGCAAACGGCCGCGCGTCAGCGCGTCGAGTGCGCCGAATGGCTCGTCGAGCAGCAACACGCGCGGGCGATTGACGAGACCGCGCGCAATCGCCACGCGCTGCGCCATGCCACCCGACAGTTGATGCGGGTAGGCATGTTCAAAACCCTTGAGCCCGACTAGCGCGATATGTTCCGCCACGGCTTCGCGTTTTTCGGCGGCGGAAAGCGGCGCATTGCGCAGCGCGGCGAGAATGTTTTGCGAAGCCGTGAGCCACGGAAACAAGCGGTGGTCCTGGAACACGATGCCTCGTTCGAGCGATGTGTCGCGCACCTTGTCGCCCGCGACCACGATGTCGCCGCTATAGTCGGTGTCCAGTCCGGCGATCAGCCGCAGCAACGTGGATTTACCGCAGCCGCTCGAACCGAGCACGCTGACGAACTCACCGGCGCGCACCCGCAGGCTGATGTCGTCGAGCACGGCGAGCGGTGCGCCGCCTTGCTGCGCGTAGCGTTTGCTGACGTGGAGAATGTCGATGCTGTCGGAGAGCGTGGAAGATGTCATGAGCGGTCCGGGCGGTGAGAGTTCAGTTGCGGGTTCATCGAACGGCGGACTGGAGCCGGCGCGCGAAGATCGCGCGTTCCACGGCCCGCGCCAGCGCGTTCAATGCCCAGCCGGTTACGCCGACCACGATCACGCCGAACAGCACCAGATCCATGCGGAACTGCTCGCTGCCGTCGATCAGCGTATTGCCGATGCCGCTGCCGGCCACCAGCAGATATTCGGCGCCGAGCGTGGCGAGCCATGAATAGATCAGCGCGAGATAGATGCCGGTGAAGATCGACGGCAGCGCGGCCGGCAGGGTCACGGCGCGAATGAGTTGCCAGCGCGAGTAACGGAAGGCGCGCGCGACTTCGATATAAGCGCGCGGTACGGCGTGGATGCCGTCGCAGGTGTGCGCGGTGACGGGCAGAAGCGCGGCGAGCGAGAGGAACACGACTTTCGCCGCGTCGCCCAGACCGAACCACACGGAGATCAGCGGAATCCACGCGAACAGCGAAATCTGCTTGAAGGTGTCGAAGCTCGGCCCGATCATGCGTGTGGCAAGCCGCGAGAAGCCGAGCACGCTGCCGAGCAGCAGGCCGCCTAGCGTGCCGATCACAAAGCCGCTCGCTTCGCGTGCTAGCGAGGCCGAGAGCGCCTTCAGCAGCGCGCCGCTGATGATCTGCTGCCATGCGGTGGCAAGCACCTGCGCGGGGCTGACCAGCAGGCCGCTTTTCACCACGTGCGCCTCCGAAACGGCCCACCAGATCGCAATCGCGACGACGGGCAAGACGCTCCCGCGCCAATCGAAGCGCGCCAGCCACGGACGGCGCGGCCGGGCGGCGCGCTGGAAAGCGGCGGGCGCGGCGCAGTCGCAGGCTGCGTCGGCGGACTTGGGCGACGGGGTGGAACGTTTGAAGAGGGCGAGAGTCATTGGGGTGTCCTCACGGGCGGCGCTTGGCGGGCGTGGCTGCCGGTGGTGCGTGGTCGGTGCGTATGGCTGCGCCTGGGGTGTCCGGGTGTGTCTTGGGGTGTCCTGCGGTGTGCTGGTCCGTATCGATGCGTGTTCGTGCGCCTGCATGCCATCACTCGCGGAACGCCGACGGCTGTCCGCGCCGCAAACGCGCTTCGAGTGCGTCCAGCGCCCGATTCACCGCATAACCAATCGCGCCCACCACGACCACCGACGCCATCACCAGGTCGAGCTGAAAAAGCTGCCGCCCGTAGACGATCAGATAGCCGAGTCCTTCGGAAGACGCCACCAGTTCGACGACCACCAGCGCGAGCCATGCCTTGGTGAACGCGAGCCGCACTCCGGTGGCGAGCGTCGGCACGGCCGCGGGCAGAACCAGATAGACAATCCGTTGCCAGCCGTTGTATTCGAACACCCGCGCGACTTCATCGAGCGCGGCGGGCGTTTGCCGGAAGCCTTGCAGCGTGCTCAGCGTGACCGGCACGAGCGCCGCATGCGCGATCAGAATGTATTTGAGCGGTTCGCCCACACCCACCAGCAACAGCAGGAACGGCAGCCAGCCGAGCACGGGAATCTGCACCAAAGCATTGAAGCTCGGCAGCACATAAGCCTCGAGCCTGCGCGACAGACCCAGCGCCGCGCCGAGCGCGAAGCCGAGCAGCGTGCCTGCGCCAAAACCCAGCAGCACGCGTTGCAGGCTGATCAGCGTATTGCGCGCGAGGTCGCCGCTGCGGGCCAGTTCGACGAGCGTGTCGAACACACGCTCGGGCGGCGGCAGGATTTGCGGTGCGATCCAGCCGCGCTCGCAGCCCACGGTCCAGAGCGCGAGCAGCAGGGCGGGCAACACCCAGGGCGCGAGCCGCCACGCTATTGCGCGCAGCCGCGCATCGCGCAATAGCGACGCGTGC
Organism: Paraburkholderia sp. RL17-380-BIE-A; assembly: GCF_046028085.1. Taxonomy (NCBI): domain Bacteria; kingdom Pseudomonadati; phylum Pseudomonadota; class Betaproteobacteria; order Burkholderiales; family Burkholderiaceae; genus Paraburkholderia; species Paraburkholderia sp. RL17-380-BIE-A. The sequence goes on along the minus strand of NZ_JARESQ010000019.1, from coordinate 48,826 downwards.
GGCACGTTGGCTGAGGCAATCCGTTCACGTTCGACGTGGATTACGGTTTCGCTCATCGTGATCGCTCCGGTGAGGTGGCTGAGCGTTAGCCGAGCGGTTTGCCCGCGGCGTCGTAACGCGTCCAGTAGTGGTCGAGTTTTTGCGTGCGCAGCGCGTTGTCGAGATACTTCGTTTCGAACCAGCCGTCCACTTCGACCGGCTGACGAATCAGCTTGAGTTTCAACGCGTCGTCGGCCACGGCTTTGTAGCGCGCCACGATGAACGGATCGATCAGCGGCGAATTGCGGTCCTTCAGGCTTTGATTCGCGAACTCGGCTTGCCATGAGGAATAAGGCACGCCGCTTTTGGCCCAGAGTTTGAAGAGCGCATCGCGGTTGGCTTCGTCGGAGGACCATTGCGCGCCTTTCACGAACACATTGACGACGCGCTGTACGACATCCGGATGCGCGTGATCGAAGTCGTCGAGCACCAGCAGATGAGACTGACGCGTGAACTGCGGACCGTCGTTCTGCGATTCGTAGACGACCTTCGCGAGTCCCTGGTCGCGCAGCTTGTACACGTGGTAATCGTTGACGGACGCGTCGATACCCTTGGACGCCAGCGCCGCGAGCGAACTCGCGGTATCGAGATTGATCACGCGCAGATCGCGTTCGCTCAACTGATTGGCGGCGAGCGCGTTGTCGGCGACGAGTTGCAGATTGGTGCCGCGAAAGATCGACACGCGCCGGCCTTTGAGGTCCTTGAGCGAGTGCACATCCGAATCCGCGGGCACGGCGACCTTGATGCCGGTGCGTACGCCCGAGGCGAGCAGCAGGTGCGTTTTCAGGCCATTGGCGCGGGCAAGCACGGCGGGCAGATCGCCCTGAAAGGCAAAGTCGAGCGACTTGTCGGCGATCGCTTCGTTGACCGCCGGGCCCGCGCCCTTGAAGAACAGCCATTCGACCTTGATGCCGTCGGCGGCGAATTCCTTTTCGAGCGACTGCTGCAATTGCACGGTCGCCGCCGGCGAGCCGCCAAAAGAGGGCGGGTCGCCGGTGCCTTGTTGCGCGACGCCGATGCGGATCACCGCGGGTTTGTCGGCGTAGGCATGGGTCGCGGCAAGCGAGAGTGTCGCCACCGCGACGAAAGTCTTCAGCAAACGGAAATAGCGCATGCGCAAATACCAATCGAGAGAAGGAAGCGGGTGCGAACGGGTGCGAGTGGGTGTGAAAGCTCAGGTCGGCGCACAGTCGGAACTACACGTTAGATTCGCGTGCGCTCGAATCCAACCAATCATTGCAGATAAGAAAATCTGCAGAAGTGCGAACCGTGCCGGCTGCGCGTGGCTTCAAAGTGGTGCATTGAAGCAAGCGCGGATTTCCCGATTTGCATAGTTAAATTCGTCGTTTTGCCGGCATCGATCGCATGGCTACCATGCAACGCTTCAGCCACTCATGCGAAGTCCGGATCATGTCCACTGTTGCTTTCCCACCCGCCGCCGCCGACTCGCAGGCAAGCGCCGATAGCGCCGCGCGGCCCACTGTCATTCGTAGCGCGCAAGACGTCTCGCGTATCGTCAATGCCGGCGCCGCCAAGGGCAGCAATGCACGCATCGTGATTGCGATCGCGCTCGGCGGCGTCTTTCTCGATGCTTACGACCTCACCTCGCTCGCATACGGGATCAAGGACATTGCGCGCCAGTTCTCGTTGTCGCCGGTGCAGGTGGGCTTCGTTTCATCGGCCATTACGTTCGGCGCGATTCTCGGTGCGCTGTTCGGCGGCTATCTGACTGACCGCATCGGCCGTTATCGTGTGTTCATGGCCGACATGCTGTTCTTCGTGGTCGCGGCGATTGCCGCGGGTCTCGCGCCGAATGCATGGGTGCTCGGCGGCGCGCGGTTTTTGATGGGTTTTGGCGTCGGCCTCGATTTACCGGTCGCGATGGCCTTTCTCGCGGAGTTCTCACGCGTGGCGGGCAAGGGCAACAAGGCAGCCAGCGTCGCGGCGTGGTGCCCCGCCTGGTATGCGGCCACGAGCACCTGCTATCTGCTGATTCTCGGGCTTTACGCGATTCTGCCGGAGCATCAGCTCGGCTGGCTGTGGCGTCTGACGCTGGCCTTCGGCGCGGTGCCTGCGATTGTGATCATTCTGGTGCGCAGCCGCTATATCAGCGAATCGCCGGTGTGGGCCGCGAATCAGGGCAATCTGGAAGAGGCGGCGCGGATTCTCAAGCGCTCGTATGGCGTGGACGCCGTGGTCGAAGCCGGCGCCGCGCCGGTGAACAAGCCGCGCGCCGCATCGTGGCGCAACTACGGCGTGCTCTTCAACGACACTTACCGGCGCCGCACGATTCTCGCCGCGGTGATCGGCAGTGCTTCCTCGTTTGGCTACAACGCAATCATCTTCGGCTTGCCGGTGATCATCACGAGCTTCTTTCACCAGGGCCCGCTCACCACGATCATCGCGGCGCTGTGCCTGAATCTGGCGTTTGCGTTCGTGGGCGGCCTGATCGGCGTGCGCACGGCGCCGACGGTCGGCGCCTGGAAAATGACGGTGCTCGGCCACTCGCTGCAATTCGCCTCGCTCATCGGGCTCGCCCTGATCGGCAAGCCGGGCAGCGGCGCGCTCGTCGTGGTGGCGATCCTGCTGCTCGGCGGCTACCTGTTCGGACAGGGTTTCGGACCGGGCTCGCATTCGATGACGTATGCGTCGCTCAGCTATCCGACGTCCTTGCGCGGCATCGGTGTCGGCTTCAACCAGACGCTGGTGCGCAGCGCCTCGACCGTGTCGCTGTTTCTGTTCCCCGTGCTGGCCGCCGCGTTCGGCACCAAGGTGTTCTGGCTGATCGCGATTGCGCCGCTGACTTCGCTGCTCGTGCTGCTGGTGATTCGGTGGGAGCCGTCAGGCTATGACATCGACGGCGAGGATTACGCGCAGCCAGACCCCGCGTGAAGACGATTTTCAGTATGCGCTCGCGCTAACTCAACAATGCAGGAGGCTGGAACGCTTATGTCCACCCAGTTCGATTCGATTGCGACGCGAGGGCCTGATATCGACGCGGAGTCCGGCGATGCCGGAGGCCTCACAAACAGGCGCGCGCTCCCTCGCGGCGTGCTGATTGCATGGCTTGCCGCGCTCGCGTGGCTGGCCAGCGCGGCGCTGACCCAGTGGTGGCCGAGTCTCGACGACTGGCCGTACACGAACACCTTCATTGCGCTCAAGCTGGTGCTCGCGGCATTCGCGGCTGCGACGGCGCTCGCGGGATGGCGCGCTCCGTCCGGGCGCAAGGCGGCAACCTCCACGCGTATAGGTGCATGGCTCGCGGCAATGCCGTGGCTGCTCGCGCTGGCGCTCGGCGTCAGCGCCTGGGAAGCCGTCACGGCACAGCTCGAATGGTTGCCGCGGCCGTTCTTCGCGCCGCCGCAAGCGTTGATCGGCGTCTATGCCGAAGACTATCCGCGGCTCGGCACGAGCGTCGTGCATTCGTTCGGCCTGCTTGCCTACGGTTATCTGCTCGGCGCGGTCGCAGGTTTCACGATCGGCGTGAGTATCGGCTGGTCGCAGGCCGTGAGTTACTGGGTGCATCCCGTTCTGCGGCTGATCGGCCCGCTGCCAGCCACCGCGTGGCTGCCGCTGGCGTTCTTCTTCTTCCCGTCGAGCTTCAGCGCAAGCGTGTTCCTGATCGCACTGGCGACAGCGTTTCCGGTCGCCGTGCTGACGTGGTCGGGCGTGGCCGGCGTCAATTCCGCGTACTACGACATTGCCCGCACGCTCGGCGCGAGGCCCGCGTTCCTGATCCTGCGCGTCGCGATTCCGGCCGCGTTGCCGTCGGTGTTCGTCGGGCTGTTCATGGGGCTCGGTGCATCGTTTTCGGTGCTGATCGTCGCGGAGATGATGGGCGTGAAAGCGGGGCTCGGCTGGTATCTGCAATGGGCGCAGGGCTGGGCGGCGTACTCGAATATGTATGCCGCGTTGCTGGTGATGGCGCTGATGTGCTCCGGTCTGATCACGCTGCTGTTCCGCGTGCGCGACCGCCTGCTGGCCTGGCAAAAAGGATTGCTCAAATGGTAGCCGTACCCGAGGTATTGAATCAGCCGGCCGCCGCGGCGCCGGTTCGTGACGGCGCGCGCATCGACGTGCGTCACGTCAGCCATCGATTCGCGCTGCGCGGCGCCGCGTTGCCGGTATTGCAGGACGTGAGTTTCGCCGTCGAACCGGGCGAGTTCGTCGCGCTGCTCGGACCGAGCGGTTGCGGCAAGTCCACCTTGCTGCGACTGGTCGCCGGGCTCGATGCGCCGACCCAGGGCAGCGTGCAGGCAGATGGCGCTGCGATCACCGGGCCCGATCCGTCGCGTGTGGTGGTGTTCCAGGATCCGACCTTATACCCGTGGCGCACGGTGCGCGGCAACGTCGGCGTCGGTCCGCAGGCGCAGCGCGGAGGCTTTGCCTGGCGCGGCGGTTCGCAGGACGCGCGGGTGCGGCAACGCATCGATGCCGCGCTGGAGCTGGTCGGCCTGACTGAATTCGCCGAGGCGTTTCCGCATCAGTTGTCGGGCGGCATGGCGCAGCGTGTGGCGCTGGCCCGCGCGCTTGTGAACGATCCGGCGCTGCTGGTGCTGGACGAGCCGTTCGGCAAGCTCGATTCGCTGACGCGCATCCGCATGCAGAACGAACTCGCACGCCTCTGGCAGGACGCGCGCTTCTCCGTGCTGCTGGTCACGCACGACGTGGAAGAAGCGCTGTTGCTGGCGAACCGGGTGATCGTCTTTAGCGAGCGGCCGGCGCGGGTGATCGCCGAGGTGCGCAACGACGCGCCGTATCCGCGCCATCGCGACGACCCGAAACTGGTCGCGTTGCGGCGCGAGGTGCTTGCCCAGCTCGGTCTGGATACCTGAACGAATAGAACCATCGACAGACAACAATCGACCTGAGGAATACTCACCATGAATCCCTTCGATGAAGCCCCGCCAAACCCGGCTCGCCGCGCATGGCTGCGCAAGACGGCGTGGAGCGCGGGCGCCGCGGCGTTAGGCGGTGCGGTGCTGATGCCTGGCCCGCTGACCTTCGCGCAAACGCCGCAGGCTCCGCTCAAGCCGCTCAAGCTTTCGTGGAATGCAGGGGCGATCTGCACCGCGCCCGTCGCCGTCGCGGTGAAGCAGGGCTTTTTCGAGCGTCGCGGCTTGCAGGTCGAGCTGGTGAATTTTTCCGGCTCGACCGATCAGTTGCTGGAGGCGATCGCGACCGGCAAGTCCGACGCGGGCGTCGGCATGGCGTTGCGCTGGATCAAGCCGCTGGAGCAGGGCTTCGACGTGAAACTGACCGCCGGGATTCACGGCGGCTGCATGCGTTTGCTGGCCACGCGGGCGTCGGGCATTGTCGATTTGGGCGGGCTGAAGGGCCGCACGATCGGCGTCAGCGATATGGCGAGTCCGACCAAGAATTTCTTCGCCATCGTGTTGAAGAAAATCGGCGTGGATCCGGAGCGTGACGTGAACTGGCGGCAGTATCCGGCGAATCTGCTGGGCGAAGCGTTGAAAAAGGGCGAAGTGCAGGCTATCGCGGATGGCGACCCGACCATCTGGTCGATCCGCGAGTCCGATCACCTTTATGAAGTGTCGAACAATCTGTGCGGCGAATACCAGACGCGTTCGTGCTGCGTGCTCGGCGTGCGCGGTTCGCTGGTGCGCAAGGATCGCGCGACCGCGCAGGCGTTGACTCAGGCGCTGCTGGAAGCCACCGAGTGGACCGCGAATCATCCGGACGATGCCGCCGCGATCTTCTCGGTCTACACGCCATCCGCGAACGTGGGTCAACTGAGCGCGATGCTCAAGAGCCACACCGATCGTCATCATCCGGTCGGCGATGCGTTCAGGAAAGAAATCTCGCTTTATGCCGACGACCTGAAAGCGGTCGGCGTGCTCAACAGCGGCACCGATTCGAATCGCCTCGCGGACCGGGTGTTCTCGAATGTGCTGGCTTAGCGGCGGGGCATGATGCCGTTACGTCTCCCTGTGCCGGACACGCCGCCGTCGCGCGGCCGCCGTCGGTTGCTTGGCCGTCTGGCGGCCGGCGGTCTCGCCGTGTCCCAAGCCGCGGCCGCGAGTGAACTGCTCAAGCCGCTCGAGGTCGCGCCGTCGAGCCGCGTGCCCGGTGCGCCTATCCTCGACCATCCTTATGGTGTGCCGTCGCCGCACGAAGCAGATGTCGTGCGGCGTAGCGCGCGTGCGTGGCCGCTGCCCGGCGCGGCTTCGTCGATGACGCCGCTCGCCGATCTGCACGGCACGCTCACGCCCAACGGCCTGGTCTATGAACGCCATCATGGCGGCGTACCGGACATCGATCCCGATCAGCACCGGCTGGCGATACACGGACTCGTGCGCACGCCGAAACTCTTCACGATGGACGACCTGCTGCGCCTGCCGTCCGAATCGCGCATTCATTTTCTCGAATGCTCCGGCAATACCGGCAACGAATGGAACGGTCCAAGCGGCATGCCGGTGCAACTCACCCATGGTCTGCTCTCGTGCTGCGAATGGACCGGCGTGCGCCTGTCCACTTTGCTGGAAGAGGTGGGCGGTTTATCCGCGTCCGGTCGCGCAACCGGGGGTGGCTGGTTGCTGGCGGAGGGCGCCGATGCCGCCGCGATGACGCGCAGTTTGCCGCTCGATCGCATCCTCGACCGGGCGCTCGTGGTCTATGCCCAAAACGGCGAGCGCTTGCGCCCGGAGAATGGTTATCCGCTGCGGCTGATCGTGCCCGGCTTCGAGGGCAATACCAACGTGAAGTGGCTGCGCCGCCTGAAGGTGGTCGACGCGCCGCTGCAAACCCGCGAGGAAACCTCGAAATATACGAGCCTGCTCGCGAACGGCACCGCGCGCCAGTTCGCCTTCGAGATGGACGCGAAGTCGGTGATTACGCGACCGTCGCCGGGACATCGCCTCACTACACACGGCTATTACCCGATCAGCGGTCTTGCCTGGTCGGGACGCGGCACGATCCGCAAGGTCGAGGTATCGACGGACGGCGGTGCAACATGGCGTGCCGCGCGCCTTATTGGTGCGATCCACGATCGCGCGCTGACCCGCTTTGAGGCGGACTGGCGTTGGGACGGCGGCGCGGCCGCTATTCTCTCGCGCGCCACCGATTCGACCGGCTACGTGCAACCGACGCGCGCTGAACTCGTCGCGGCGCGCGGCCTGAATTCGCAATACCACTACAACGCGATCCAGCAATGGCGCGTGGACGAAAGCGGCGAGGTGCGCAATGCATGACGGCCATCGCAAGATTACGCCGGCGCGCACGGCGCTGGCCACGCTGCTGTCTCTGGCGATGCTGGCGTCCTGCGCATCGAGCGCGCCGGTCGCGCGGGTCGCACAGCACACCGGCGCGGCTCACGAGATCGGCACGCCGCTCACCGAGCAGGATCTCGCCGCCTGGAACATCGACGTCGCGCCGGATGGACGCGGCTTGCCCGCGGGCAGCGGCGACGTCGCGACGGGCGCGCACGTGTTCGCCGCGAAGTGCGCGGCGTGTCATGGCGCGCAGGGCCAGGGCGGTCTCGGCGACGCGCTGGTGGGCGGCCAGGGCACGCTCGCGAGCGCAAAGCCCAGGCGCACCGTGGGCAGCTACTGGCCTTATGCGACGACGCTCTTCGACTACATCCGCCGCGCGATGCCGTACAACGCGCCCGAATCGCTTTCCGCTGACGAGGTGTATGCGGTGAGCGCGTTCCTGCTCAACCAGAACGGCATCGTGCCGGCGAATACGCGCCTCGACGCGGCGTCGCTGCCGCGCGTGGTGATGCCCAATCGCGGCGGTTTCGTGGCCGATCCGCGTCCGGGGCAGTTGTAGTCCCGGCCTGCGGGCGCCCGCGGGAAATCAGCGCCTCCGCTTAACTCTGTTTAACGCCTGCTGCAGGGCCGATCGTCCGATCGGCCCCCGCGCACCATTGCGCGTGCGATGACCCGACACGGCTATGCCGAGCGTTGGTGTAGCAGTTATTCAGCGCCCGACACGAAGCATGCTCACCCACACTGACCCTGTGCCGCCGAGAGCCATCATCCGCTGGTCAAGCGAAGAACTGGTCCTGATTTCGGCGCCACGTCACCCGTGTCCCTTCTCGTGGGAGAGCCGTATGGAAATCAGTCGCACTAACGTATCGTCCTATCCCGTGGAATCGCGCGATCAGCCGAGCCAGCCTTCGCAACGTAACGATACGGGAACACCATCGCAGGTTGTTTCGCCTGCGCGAGTGCCCAGTCCATCTGGAAACGGTGGCACGAACGCGGCACCCACCTCGACATCCAACTCGACGCTCTCCCGCGTTCGACGCGGCGGGGCACTCGGCAAGTGCGCCGCCGCGTCGGAGTTCCGCGAGTGCCGTGGCGGCGAAGCGCTGAAAGAGACGGCCGCGTCATACCAGAAGTTCGACCAGGCCGATCTCGATCGAAAGCGAGGCAACACGGGGCATGGTGCCTGCGATGGCATCGTCATGGAGGCAATACGCCGCGTCGACCGGAACGCGGACGGGAAAACTCCGGACGTGCCCTCCGCCGTGAAGCGGATCCTGGCCGACGCGGGTCGCAACTCCGTGACCCGCGAGGAGATGTTCGACCGGATCGATCGGTTTCAATACGACACCCGCTCGCTCGGGGTGAGCCGGTACGCGGAAGGCGGTGTCGATCGGCTCGGCGACACGGAAGATCGCACGGAGCGCATCGCCAACCTCATGACACGCATCCGTGACGAGATGCACGCGGGCGACATGGCGCATGTGCGGCTCGACCGGCTATCCACCAGTGACAATGCGCTCCGGGGTGGCCATGCGATGCTGATTGCGAGGCAAGCCGACGACCGTTATGTCCTGTTCGATCCGAACAACGGCGCGTTCGTTTACCGGAACCGGGGCGATATGGAGCCCGCTCTCGGGGGATATCTGGAAACCGCGTACAATGAAGCGGATTTTCATCTCGCGCCCAACAGTATCCAGATCTTTACGGCACCCCAGCCGCGCGGGCGTCCGTCCGGTACGCCGCCACCGCCGCCGGTGCTTTCCGAACCTCCGCCTGCGCAGTCTCGCGAGGGCCTGTATGCGCGCACCGCGGCCGGCGCGAACGGGCTGTCGCAGGACGTGCTTTCGGTCGCCGCGGAAACACCGCGCGCGATGGCCTATTCCGGTGCCGGCATGGCTGTCGACGCGCTCATGAATATTTCCCATGGCCGAGTTGCTGATCTGGCGAGCGCGACGGCCGATCTCAGGGATCGGCTGCGCGATCCGCAGTCGCGACACGCGACGATCGAAGAAATTCACAACCTGCAGGATGCCAACCAGTATTCGACGGTCGCGAATGTGCCGGACCACATCAGGCACGACGGCCGAAGCACGATTCGAAGCGCCGCCGAGTTGGTCGACGATCTCAAACGAAACTTCGGCAGCCCCTATGTTCGCGACAACAGCTTGCGGGGCTATGACAACGACTTCGTTGAGATCCGTCTGAACGCTCCGGCCGACCGCAGCGCCCGCGTCGCCGGCGCACAAGGAGGCGTGCCGCCCGGGCAGGCGCCGGTCATCGTGCAGAGGGTCGAACCGTCCGCGGACTATCGGAACGATGCCTACCAGATCTACGATCCGGCCGTCGGCGTGTACAGCTATCGAAATTTCGACGCTATGTCGGCCGCCATCAGGAGCCGGTACGAGCAGGAGTACGCGCCTGGCCGCCACGACTACGCGACGACGGCGTGGTTCGCCAACCTGAACCGGAGCCAACCGGTGCAAGGCGTCAGCCAGGCCGAATTTGCCGTGGCGCCAGAGTCGCCCATCAACGACATCACGTTGGGCGATATCGCGGAGCCACACCACGTCGCCGTGCCGCCCATCGCTTTACCACCCGAGCCTGACATGGAGCGGCTCGGCGTGCCTCGGGCCGAGTTCAGGAAGCGGTCTACCGATACCTCGGACAACTCAACACAGAATGTGCTGTTCCGGCCTTCGACGGTAACGCCCGAAGCGTTGAAGGCGCAAGGCGGTTTCAGCATCGAGAGCGCGCCGCTAAAAGACGTGAGTCTCGACATGCACAATTTCGACGTGAGTTCGAATCCGTCCGCCGTCGACTCGGCCGGTTACCTCGGCACCTTCGAGCGTGGCGGCACGGCGTTGGAGCGCCTGGCGGCGCAGTCGAAAAACGGCTACATCTACCGTGTAGCGCCGACGCCGAATATGGTGGATGTCAACGGAAGTCTCGGCGCCGGCTCCCGCGACCCGCAAACTCACGAACAGGCGGCGATGGGACGGATCGACTACACGCAGATCGTAGGTTGGCAGCACGTGCAGGACGGCAGATTGCAGCCGGTCGTCGCCAATCCCGATTACCGCTGGGATGTCTATGACCAGACGCAAACGGCCGGCGCCCAACCGCAACTGGCGCGCTTTCCGCTCACCAGTCCCGCGTGGAACGACAGGAGTCATAGCCCGTTCGTGTCCCGCATCTCATACGCCGGCAAGCCCGCGGTGCCGCAACCCGAACAGGATCCGAATCGCACGCAAGCCGAGTTTTACGATCGTGCGAGGTCGCAAGTGGCGCACCTCGTAGACCGGCAAGCCAGGAGGCTCGATTATCGCGGCCCGATGACGATGTGGGGCCACGGAGACGCCAGATGGCAGACCAAGCTCTATGTCGGCGCCAACGGCGAAGTCTGTTTCGATTATTCAGGCAGAGTCGACGTGCCGGGGAACACAAGCCAGTTCGTCATGGGCGAAGACGGACGCTTTCATCTCGCGAACGACAACAAGCGGGTGCTTCGTGTCGGCAGCGACGGCTACCTCTGCGCGGGCGCTGTGCCGTCGGCTCGAACGAACCGCAACGGCGTGTTTGAATACGATGGCAAGCATCTCATTCACGCGGAAGATCGCAAGTTTCTCAGCGTCGGCAAGTACTCGTACTATCCATATGTCTCGCAAGGATCGTTGGGTAGCCGCTCCGAATGGAGTTTGACGGGCTTTGACGGGAAAGTGGTCGTGCCGCCGCCCACCAGCTTGCACACCTTCTGGAAAAGCACCGCGGGCGACCGGTTCCGCCTGTACGAATTCGCGAGGAATCCCGACTCGGCCTTGCCTCCCGGTGCGACGCGATTCGTCACGCAATTGCCAGGCATCGACGCCCGGAATAACTTTCTCGACAATGTCGACAAATGGACGCCGAAACAGGTTGGCAAGGCGGCGAAATGGCTCGCGCGGGGCAATGTCGCGTGGCTCTTCAGGGACGGCTACTATGCGCTCGCCAGTGGGCCCAATCAGCTCGAGGTGCGCAAGCTCGACAGCACACCCGTCTGGCGCGCGGCCATCGACCGGGCGACGCGCAAATGGCGCTGGCAGCCCGTCGGCACACTCGCGTCCGACTACCGGGTTCCCGATCTCACGTGGGACAGGATCAAGGCGGACGAGGACAGAAACCGGCAACTGCAACGGGTGCTCAAGCCTCGTTATAGCCCGCGCGGCCAGGACTGAAGCTGGGTGAAACGTGTGGGCCGGCCGTGACGAACGCCCGCGCACGTGCGCGGGGACGGGCGGCCGCATGAGGCGCCGGTGGTCGCTTCACGGCCGGAATGCGTTAAAGCATCGGCTTTATCACTCCAGCAGATATCCGTATCGGATTTGCTTCGTTGCCGGCGCGCGCGTGCGCCGGTAAATTCGTCTGACTGCGCCCTCGCGGGCGTCTTCCGACCCGATTCGACGACGAGTGTCCTGTGACGACCGCCTTTGCACCTACCGCCGCCAGCATTGCTGGCCATGTTCACCCGACTCGGCACATCGAGATCCGCGCGTTCGACGGCCCCGTCGGCGCCGAAGTGCTCGGCCTCGATCTCGGCAAGCCGCTGGGTCAGGAGGATTTCGACCGCATTCACCGCGCGCATCTGGATCATCACGTGCTGGTGTTCCGCGATCAACGCATTACGCCGGATCAGCAGATTACTTTCAGCCGCCGCTTCGGTCCGCTGCAGATCCACGTGCTGCACCAGTTCCAGTTGCCGGGCCATCCGGAGGTGCTGGTCGTCTCCAACATTGTCGAAAACGGCCAGCCGATCGGTCTGGGCGACGCCGGCCATTACTGGCATTCCGATCTGTCCTACAAGGAGAAGCCGAGCCTCGGTTCACTGCTGCACGCGCAGGAGCTGCCTTCGGAAGGCGGCGACACGTTGTTCGCCAACATGCATCTGGCGTGGGACACGTTGCCGGCGCATTTGCGCGCCGCCGTGGAAGGGCGTTCGGCGGAACACACGTATCTCGCGAAATACGCCGAGCTGCAAAAGCGCAGCCCGTGGCGCCCGAACCTCTCCGCCGAGCAGATCGCCCAGGTGAAGCCGGTGGTGCATCCGGTCGTGCGCACGCATCCGGAAACCGGACGCAAGGCGCTCTTTGTCAGCGAGCATTTCACCACCCGCGTGATCGGCCTGCCGGAAGACGAGAGCAAGTCGTTGCTCGACGAACTGTTCGCGCATAGCGTGCGCCCCGAGCATCTGTATCGGCATCAGTGGGCCGAACACGACATGGTGTTCTGGGACAACCGCTCGTTGATGCACCTCGCGGCCGGCACGCCGGATCATCTGCGCCGCAAACTGTACCGCACGACAATTGAAGGCGACGTGCCGTTCTGACGGCAACGTGGCCCGTTTTCACCACTCTCACACGCTCACCGGAGTTCCGATGCTCGCCATGTTTCGCCCGACCGCCGCGCGGTCGTCTTTTGCTCGCCGTCTGACCGCGGCGCTGCTGACCTTGTCGACGGGCGTGGCTGGTCTCGGCGCGAGCGTGCCCGCGCACGCCGAAGGGCAGATTCGCGTGGCTGAGCAGTTCGGCATCGTCTACCTGCTGCTGAACGTGGCGCGTGACCAGCAGTTCGTCGAGAAAGAAGGGCGTAAGCAGGGGATCGATATCAAGGTCGACTGGGTGAAGCTCTCGGGCGGCGCAGCCGTCAACGACGCGCTGCTCTCCGGCGCGGTGGATATCGCCGGTGCCGGCGTCGGCCCGTTGCTGACCATCTGGGACCGCACGCACGGCAAGCAGAACGTGAAAGGCGTGGCCTCGCTCGGCAATCTGCCGTACTACCTCGTCAGCAACAATCCCAACGTCAAGACGATCGCCGACTTCACCGAAAAGGATCGCATCGCGGTGCCCGCCGTGAACGTGTCGGTGCAATCGCGCGTGTTGCAATATGCGGCGGCGAAACGCTGGGGCGACAAGGATTACAACCGCCTCGACAAGTTCACGCAGGCGCTGCCGCATCCCGACGCGGCCGCCGCGATCATCGCCGGCGGCACCGAAATCACCGGTCACTTCGGTAATCCGCCGTTTCAGGAGCAGGAACTCGCCGGTAATCCGAAGGCGCACATCGTGCTGAATTCATACGACGTGCTGGGCGGACCGAGTTCGGCGACCGTGCTCTACGCAACGGAAAAATTCCGCGACAACAACCCCAAGACCTATCGCGCATTCGTCGACGCACTGGCGGACGCGGCACGTTTCGTGACGGCCAATCCGGATGCCGCAGCCGATATCTATATCCGCACGAATCAGTCGAAGATCGACCGCGCGCTGTTGCTGAAGGTTATCAAGGATCCGCAGGTGCAATACAAGGTCGCACCGCAAAACACGCTCGGACTCGCGCAATTCATGCATCGCGTGGGCGTGATCAAGAACAACCCGCAGTCGTGGAAGGATTACTTCTTCGACGACCCGGCAACCGCGGCGGGAAGCTGAGCGTGAACACCTACCCGAGCTTCGCCCGATTTCTATCGGCCCGCGTGGTCGGCTTACAGGGAGCGATCTGATGGTGGCCAATCCTACCTTGCTGTTTCCGAACCATGGTGAGCAGGTCGCTGCGGCGACCAGCGAAAAACTGCTCGCGGTCGACCGCGTCAACCTCGAATACCGCACACGCGAGCGGATCGTTCGCGCGACCCACGACGTGAGTTTCGACGTCTACGGTGGCGACCGCTTCGTGCTGCTGGGGCCGTCGGGCTGCGGCAAGTCGACCCTGCTCAAAGCCGTCGCCGGCTTTATCGAGCCGACCTCCGGCAGTATCTCGCTCGACGGCCAGATCGTGCGCGGCCCCGGCGCCGATCGGATCGTGGTGTTTCAGGAGTTCGATCAACTGCCGCCGTGGAAGACGGTTGTGCAGAACGTCGCCTTTCCGCTGCGTGTCGCGAAGAAGCTTTCGCGGGCAGAGGCCCACGAGCGCGCGCTGCATTATCTGGAGAAGGTCGGGCTGGCTTCCTTTGCCAACGCGTATCCGCATACCTTGTCGGGCGGCATGAAACAGCGCGTCGCCATTGCCCGCGCGCTGGCCATGCAGCCGCGCGTGCTGCTGATGGACGAGCCTTTCGCCGCGCTCGACGCGCTCACGCGCCGCAAGATGCAGGAAGAGCTATTGCGTCTGTGGGAGGAGGTGAACTTTACGCTGCTGTTCGTCACGCATTCCATCGAAGAGGCGCTCGTAGTCGGCAACCGTATTCTGTTGCTGTCGCCGCATCCGGGGCGAGTACGCGCGGAGCTCAACAGTCATCAGTATTCTCAGGACAGTTTTGGACGCAGCGATTTCCAGCGCAGCGTGGCGCGTATTCATCACCTGCTGTTTGAAGAGACGGAGGCCGTGCAATGAGTTCTCCCGCCACCTTGCTGCCGCCGGTTCGCGAGGAATACGAGCGTCCGCTCGAACCACTCGGCGAACTCGTTCTCGAAGCCCCGCTGCCGCTCGGTAAGCGCATCTTCGCGCAAAGCTGGCTGCGCAAGACGCTGATTGCGCTGGTGTTGATCGGCATCTGGGAAATCGCCGCGCGCGCGATCGACAACGATCTGCTCTTGCCTACTTTCGGCGCGACTTTCAGCGCATTCGTGCAGGGCGTGTGGTCCGGCGAACTGCTGCAAAAAACGGCCGTGTCGATGTCGGTGCTGCTACGCGGCTATCTGCTGGGCGCCGCGCTCGCTTTCGTGCTGACCTCGCTTGCCGTATCCACGCGTTTGGGCCGCGATCTCCTGTCGATGCTGACGGCAATGTTCAACCCGTTGCCTTCCATTGCGCTGTTGCCGCTCGCGTTGCTGTGGTTTGGCCTCGGCACCGGCAGCCTGCTGTTCGTGCTGGTTCATTCGGTACTTTGGCCGCTGGCGCTGAACACCTATTCCGGTTTTCAATCCGTGCCGGCGACGCTGCGCATGACAGGCCGCAACTACGGGCTCACCGGCATGCGCCATGTGCTGCTGATTCTGGTGCCGGCGGCATTGCCGGCGATTCTGGCGGGCTTGCGGGTGGGTTGGGCCTTTGCGTGGCGGACGCTGATCGCGGCCGAACTCGTGTTCGGCGCGAGTTCCGGCAGTGGCGGCCTTGGCTGGTACATCTTCCAGAATCGCAACGAGCTGTACACGGACCGCGTTTTCGCGGGACTCGCCGCGGTGATCGTGATCGGCTTGCTGATCGAACACCTGGTATTCGACACGCTCGAACGCGTGACCGTTCGGCGCTGGGGCGTGCAGCACTAACGGCATACCGAGGGCCACACTAACGCCCGTGCGATGATCCTGTAGAACTATTTGGCTTTGGCGACCAGAATAGGGCGGA
Source organism: Paraburkholderia sp. RL17-380-BIE-A (assembly GCF_046028085.1). Taxonomy (NCBI): domain Bacteria; kingdom Pseudomonadati; phylum Pseudomonadota; class Betaproteobacteria; order Burkholderiales; family Burkholderiaceae; genus Paraburkholderia; species Paraburkholderia sp. RL17-380-BIE-A. Next base: position 33,239 of record NZ_JARESQ010000019.1, on the reverse strand, counting down.
AGGACCCTTCGGTAGGGCAACGGCGCAGTGCACAAAGATGGGCGAAACTTCCGGTTGCTCTCGCTGCCGCCGTGGACTACAAATCTAGAGCTATGCCACGGCCTGCCATCGGGCCGCGCATCTCATTGATAACGATGTTTCGTAACGAGTCGCGCGGACTCGCCAAAGCAGGCGGACGCCGGGCGCCTCGGTCCCGAACCAGGCAGACAAGGAGACTTCCGCCATGGGTATGCGTCCGGATCCCACGTTCCATGCATCACCACAACTCGCGATGGATGCGCCGGTTGAGGAATACGCCTACACCGTCCTGCTCAGCCCCGATTTTTCGCAGCCGGACGCGCTTGCCGTCATCGACGTGAAACCCGGTTCGCCGACCTATAGCCAGGTGGTGCACACGGTGCCGGTGCCGTATAAGGGCGACGAATTCCATCACTTCGGCTGGAATGCCTGTTCGTCGGCACTGTCGCCGCTAACCGGACACGCGTTCCTCGAACGGCGCTACCTGATCATTCCGGGTATGCGCTCTTCGCGCATCTACATTGTCGACACGCATCCGCATCCAACCCAGGCGCGCATTCATAAGATCATCGAGCCGGAAGAAATCTTCCGCAAGACGGGCTATTCGCGTCCGCATACCGTCCATTGCGGCCCTGAGGGCATCTACATCAGCACCCTCGGCGGCGCAGGCAAAGATGGCACCGACGGGCCGCCGGGCATTTTCATCATGGACTGCGAAACGTTCGAGGTGCTCGGCCGCTGGGAGATCGACCGCGGATTGCAGGAGAAACACTACGATTTCTGGTGGAACCTGCCGCGCGACTATATGGTGTCGAGCGAATGGGCATTGCCGCCGCAATTCGAGAACGGCATTGTTCCCGAAGACCTGCTGTCGAACAAGTACGGGCACCGCATCCATTTCTGGGACCTGAGCGGCAGGCGCAACGTGCAGACCATCGACCTCGGCGCAAATCATCAGATGGCGCTCGAAGTGCGTCCCGCGCACGATCCGAGCCGGGAATACGGCTTTATCGGCGTCGTGGTCGATACGACGAATCTGGAAGGGTCGATCTGGACCTGGTGGCGGGAAGGTGGCGAGTTTCACATCGAGAAGACCGCGACCATTCCACCCGAGCCCGCAGCCACGGAACTGCTGCCACCCTTGCTGCAGGGGTTCGGCGCGGTGCCGCCGCTCGTCACCGATATCGATCTTTCCATCGACGACAAATTCCTCTACGTGGCCTGCTGGGGAACGGGCGAGTTGCGCCAGTACGACGTGACGGAACCGCGCAAGCCGAAGCTTACGGGTTCGGTTCACATTGGCGGGATTGTGCGGCGTACGCCTCATCCAAGCGGCAAGACCTTCGCGGGTGGACCGCAAATGGTCGAGATCAGCCGCGACGGCAAGCGTGTCTACTGGACCAACTCGCTCTATTCGACCTGGGACAACCAGTTCTACCCGGACGGCGTGCCCGGGGCGCAGGTCATGGCGCGGGCGGCGCCCACGGGCGGCCTCACATTGGCTGACGACTATTGGGTGGACTTTCCCGATGGCTACCGCGCGCATCAGATCCGGCTCGAAGGAGGGGACTGCTCGACCGATTCGTTCTGTTACCCGTCGGTGGGCGTTTGATCGGCGCAGGCTGGTCGCAGACCGGCCTTTGGCTGGCGATTCTCGCGAGCGGTCTCTATCACGGCATCAATCCCGCGATGGGTTGGCCGCTCGCGGTGTCGGGCGGCCTGATGGAAAAACGCGTGCGGGCGCTGTTCCGCGCGCTCCTGTATCTCGCGGCGGGGCACATGCTGGCGGTGTTGCTGGTGATGCTGCCGTTCGCCATGCTGACGACGCTGCTTGCCTGGCAGCGCCAGATCCAGATCGGCGCCAGTGTGCTCGTTATCGGCTTCGGCGGATTTCTGCTGGTCTGGCGACGCCATCCGCGCGTGCTCGTGCGGATTCCCCCGTCGCGCCTCACGCTCTGGTCTTTCGCGATTGCCTTGGCGCACGGCGCCGGGCTGATGCTCGTGCCGATCTACCTCGGACTTTGCCACGCCTACGACGATCAAGGCCACCGGGCTGCGCAGACACTGATCGAGGCCAACCTGGGCATGGCGCTGCTGGTCGCGGGTGTGCATGCCGGCGCGATGATGGTGGTCGGCGGGCTGCTGGCGTGGCTGGTTTATCGCTATCTGGGGCTCAAGTTTGTGTCGCGCAGCTGGTTCAATCTGGACATCGTCTGGGCGGTGAGTCTGGTGCTGGTCGGCGTGCTCTCCCTGGCCATGAATGCCGCTGAGGTCTTTAGTCGTCAGGCATGACGCTTGCGCCACGAATCGTTCTTACCCATGAACGAGGAGCGCAAGATGCAATCGACGAAACAGGACAAGGCGGCGACAGAAGCAGTGCCGCATGATGCCATCGAGCTTCTGGAGGCTGATCACCGGGCAGTCGAAAAACTGTTCACCGCGTTCAAAAAAACCGCGGACGACGATCTGGACGCGAAGGCCACCCTTGCGCAGCGCGCCTGCGAAGAGTTGTCCATCCACACGATGCTCGAAGAGGAACTGCTTTATTCCGCCGCGCAGGCCGCGCTGCCCGCCAGTGACAAGATCGACGTGGAAGAGGCATACATCGAACACTTCCTCGTCAAAACCCTGATTGCGAAGTTCGAAACGCTGAAGGCCGGCGACAAGGGCTTCGATGCGACCTTCAAAGTGATGAGTGAGATGGTGGGGCATCATGTGGAGGAAGAGGAACAGGAGCTGTTTCCGGAACTGCGCAAGTCGAATTGCAATCTCCGCTCGCTGGGCGAGAAGATGGCAAAACGCAAAGCCGAATTGCAGAGCAAGCTGGATGCGGTCGGCAGTAAAGCGGTGGGTGACAAGACTGCCGCGATTTGAGTCTGATGAGTTGAGGGCATATCACGCAGCGCAGCAGACGCAGGAACACGTGGCGTAGGCTGCGCTGCTAGCGCAACGCGGTGCGTGACCTATTTTTTCGCGGGTGCGCTCGAGGTTCCGTACGCTACACGTCCACAAGCGTTTCCGTTAGTTCGCTGACGAATATGGATCTGCCGATTTGTTCGTGGCGCAATGCGGCGAACACATTGAGAATGCAACCGGTTGGCATGCCTTCGCCTGCCAGCGCCGGCAGAATGCCGCGTTGTCCTTTCGACGGACAAAGGCGAAGCAGCGCGCGCTCAACTTACGGCCGGCAGGCGCAGCGCCTCCCTATCCATTCTCGATTCGCGGACTTCCATGAGCAGACGTAGCGGGCACCTGCGCCTCGGCGCCTTCCTTTACCCCTCCGGACATCACATTGCGGCGTGGCGGCATCCCGAGGCGCGAGCCGACGCCGGCGTCGATTTCCGTCATTACGTCCAGCTCGCCAAGGCTGCGGAGGCCGCCAAATTCGATCTGGTCTTTCTCGCCGACGGCGTGGGAACACGCGGTGACAACGTCGACTTTCTTAGCCGCACGGCGCATAGCTACGTGGCGCAGTTCGAACCGATCACCTTGCTCTCTGCGCTGGCGGCCGTGACCGAACGCATCGGCCTGGTCGGCACGGCCTCGACGAGTTTCAACGAGCCGTATCACATTGCCCGCAAGTTCGCGTCGCTCGATCACATCAGCGGAGGGCGTGCAGGCTGGAATCTGGTGACTTCGTCGAGTGAGCACGAGGCGAAGAACTTCAATCGCGACAAACATTTCGATCATGCCGAGCGCTACGCGCGTGCCGCCGAGTTCGCCGAAGTCACCGCGGGGCTGTGGGATAGCTGGGAGGATGACGCCTTTGTTCGCAACAAGGCCGAAGGCCGCTTCTTCGACCCGGCCAAGCGGCATGTGCTGGATCACAAGGGACGTTTCTTCCAGGTCAAGGGGCCGCTCAATGTCGCCCGTTCGCCTCAAGGGCATCCGGTCGTCGTGCAGGCAGGGTCGTCCGAAGCCGGTCGCGATCTGGCCGCAAAAACTGCCGAAGTGATTTTCACGGCGCAGCAGACGTTGCAGGACGCTGTAGATTTTTACGCCGATGTGAAGGGCCGCATGCAGACCTATGGCCGTCATCCCGACGACCTGAAGATCATGCCCGGCGTGTTTCCGATTGTCGGCCGCACCGAAGACGAAGCGAAACAGAAGTTCGAGCAGCTGCAGTCGCTCGTCGACCCGAAGGTGGGGCTCGCGCTCGTGTCCGGACTCACCGGCGGCTTCGATCTGTCCGAGTATCCGCTCGACGGTCCGATCCCGGAGTTGCCCGAGACGAATGCCAGCAAGAGCCGGCAAGTGCTGACCATCGAACTCGCTCGCCGCGAGAATCTGACGATACGTCAACTCTATTTGCGAGTGGCGGGCGCGCGTGGCCATTGGCAACTCGTCGGCACCCCGGCGCAGATCGTCGATCAACTCGAAGAGCGCTTCCTGAACTACGGCGCCGACGGCTTCAACGTGATGCCGCCGTTGCTGCCCACCGGTTTAACCGATTTCGTCGAACTGGTGCTGCCCGAACTGCGGCGACGCGGCCTGTTCCGCGAGGACTACGAAGGCCGCACACTGCGCGAGAATCTCGGCTTGCGACGCCCGGCGCATCGCGTCGGATAGCGGCTGGCGCAACGGCGCCGGCGGCTTGCGAGCAGCCGCGCCGAAGCCGGATTAAACTGGCTCGACCTTGTTCGGGACGGAGATCGTTTCATGTCACGTCAGCTTCGCCTCGGCGCATTCATGCGCCCCACGACCATTCATACCGGCGCATGGCGCTACCCCGGCGCTTATCCCGACGCCAACTTCAATTTCGCGCATCTGAAGCGTTTCGCGCAGACGCTCGAGCGCGGCCGCTTCGACGCATTCTTCATGGCCGACCACCTCGCGGTGCTCAACATGCCGCTCGATGCACTCAAGCACAGCCACACGGTCACGTCGTTCGAGCCGCTCACCTTGCTTCCCGCGCTCGCGGCGGTCACCGATCGGCTGGGGCTCATTGCGACCGCATCCACGACATTCGACGCGCCTTATCATGTGGCAAGGCGTTTCGCCTCGCTCGACCACATCAGCGGCGGCCGCGCAGGATGGAATCTCGTGACCACGTCGAACCCCGACGCCGCGCTCAACTTCGGCCTCGACGAGCATGTCGAACATGACGAGCGCTACCGCCGCGCGCGTGAGTTCTTCGATGTGGTCACCGGACTCTGGGACAGTTGGGCCGACGACGCGTTTATCCGCGACACGGCAACCGGCACATTCTTCGATCCGCAAAAACTGCATGTGCTGAACTACAAAAGCGAGCATTTCTCCGTGCGCGGGCCGTTGAATATCGCGCGCCCTGTGCAGGGTTGGCCCGTTATCGTGCAGGCGGGATCGTCGGAAGCAGGGCGGCAGATCGCGGCCGAAACGGCCGAAGTGGTCTTCACCGCGCAAACGCAACTGGCGGACGGAAAGCGCTTTTATGCCGATGTCAAAGGCCGCATGGAGAAACTGGGGCGGCCACGCGATCATATGAAGATCCTTCCCGCCGCCTTTGTCGTGGTGGGCGATACGCTGGACGAGGCGCTCGAAACGCGAGCGCGACTCGACACGTTCGTTCATTACGAGAGCGGCATTGCTTCATTGTCGATTGCATTGGGACACGACGTGTCGGGCTTCGATCCGGACGGGCCGCTGCCCGACATTCCCGAAACGAATGCGAGCCGGACTGCGCGCCAACGGGTGCTCGAATGGGCGGAGCGCGACGGGCTGACGATTCGCCAACTGGCGCAGCGCATTGGCGGATATGCAGGGCTGGAGATGGTCGGCACGCCCGCCATGATCGCCGATCAGATGGAGCAGTGGCTGGTGGAAGAGGGCTCCGACGGATTCAATGTGATGTTTCCGTATCTGCCGGGTGGGCTCGACGACTTCGTCGACAAGGTCATCCCCGAGTTGCAGAAGCGGGGGCTGTTCCGGCGCGAATACGAAGGCTCCACGCTGCGCGAAAATCTGGGCTTGCCGCGACCGGAAAACCGTTTCTTTCCGGGCTCTCGCCTCTCACGTTAGCCCGTTGGCGAACCCAGGCCGCCGTTCAGGAACCGCCGAACCAGTTATAGCCCTGATCGACCCAATAGCCGCCCGGAAACGTGTTGGTCACGAAAATCTCCATGATGTGCTTGGGGTTCTTGTAACCGAGTTTGGTGGGCATCCTGAGCTTCATCGGATAGCCGTACTTTGCAGGCAATTGCTGACCGTCGTACGTAAAGGTCAATAGTGTCTGCGGATGAAGCGCCGTCGGCATATCGATGCTTTCGTAGTAGTCGTCCGCGCATTTGAAGCCGACGTATTTCGCCGACGTATCGGCGCCGACGCGTTTGAGGAACTCCGAAAACGGTGTGCCGCCCCACCGGCCGATCGCGCTCCATCCTTCGACGCAGATATGCCGCGTGATCTGTTCCGCTTTCGGCAAGGCGTAGAGATCGTCGAGGCTCCATGCTTTTCTTTCCTGCACGAGGCCACTGACCTTCAACCGGAAGTCGCTGCCGTTGACGTGCGGAACCTCGCCGATGCCATAGAACGCGTTAAAGGGAAACGGACGGGTGATGTCCGCCTCCGTGTAGGTCGGCGCGAGACGGTTCGGATCGAACAGCCAGCCCTGCACGCTGTCGTTGAGCTTCGACACGCGCGCGAGGAACGTCTCGACCGATTTGTCGTCCGACAGGCTGCATCCGGTCAGCATCGCGAGCCCGCCGAGCGTAATGATGCGCTTGCCGAAGAGCCGCCGTGACGGCATATCGAGCTCACGACGCACGTCGATACTGAGCGACTCGCGGTCCACGCCCGGCGAGGAAGGTTTGAATAGCTTCACTGTCTTACTCCTCGGTTAGCGGCCACGAATCATCGTGAGCAGCGAGCGCGGCACCAGCGCGACCATCGTCAGGTGGACGACGATAAAGCCGGCCAGCAGCGCCATCGCGCAGAAGTGAACGACACGCGCACGGTCGTATCCGCCCATCAAGTCTCGCAGTAGCGGAAACTGCACCGATTTCCAGATCGCGAGGCCCGATACGATCAGAAGAGCGATGTCGAGCATCACGAACAGGTATGCGAACTTCTGCACCGCGTTATAGCGGCTCGGGTCCGCGTGCGACAAATGACCTCTCAGCGCTTCGCCCAGATCGTGCAGGATCGCGCGCGGCGACAGCGGGAAAAATTTCGCTCTGAGCCGGCCGGTGGCGAGGTTCATCGCCAGATAGAAGACGGCGTTGAAGAACAGCAGCCACATCGCCGCGAAGTGCCATTGCAACGCACCGCCGAGCCAGCCGCCGAGCGTGATGCCGGTCGGAATCCTGAAACCTTCGAATACCGGCGACGCGTCGTAGATTCGCCAGCCCGACAGCATCATCAGCACCGCGGCCAGCGCGTTGAGCCAGTGCGCGATACGCACCCACGCGGGTTGGATCGTGCGCAATGCGTCGTGCGATGCGCCGGATTTGAGGATCGTGTTCATGTTGAATGAGCGCCATGAGAATTCGAAGGTGCATTCGCCGCAGAGATGTCGCGAATGCACCTTGGGGGACTTACTTGCTCATCGCGTCGCCTTTCTTCATCGCGTCGGGTTTCATCTTGCTGCCGTCCTTGCTCATCGAGTCTTTGGCCATCGCGTCCTTGCTCATCGAATCTTTGGACATGGTGCTCTTGGCCATCGAGTCTTTGCTCATGGCGTCCTTCGACATCGAATCACCGGCCATGGCGCCGCTCGCCTGGGCGAACGCCGAACCACCGCTGACGAGCAACGCTGCGGCAAATGCTGCAATTGCAATGCTTTTCATGACAACTCCTTGAGTGTTGTTGATGAGGCCGGTATCGCCTAGGCGGCGTACGGGGCCCATGTGTATGAAGTGAATCTGCTTTCCGGCAACTACCGATGCGTCGTCATCCCGCATCTGTGAGGTAGTTCGCCGGGTGTCCCGACGCGGTTACAGCAGGCGCAAAATTTTTTGCTGAACGGGTGAAGGAGGGGGGCAACGTGCTTGCGACCTCCATTGCGCGGGACGATGGAATAAACTCCTGTTTCCTGTAACCGACGCCCCAGATGAATCGAACTACGGATATCACCGCCGCGCAGGCGAAAGAGGCGCACCTGCGAACCCTGTTCCAGCGTGGGCTGGACGGCGACGGCGCCGCGTACCGGCAATTCCTTATGGAACTTGGCGCGCACTTGCGTGGCTTCCTGCGCAGGCGGCTTTACGATGGCGCGTCCGACGCCGAGGATCTCGTGCAGGAAGTATTGCTTGCGGTGCATAACGCCCGGCATACCTATCGCGTCGAGGAACCGCTGACGGCATGGATTCACGCGATCGCGCGCTACAAGCTGACGGATTACTTTCGGGCGCGCGCGCGGCACGACGCGCTGAATGATCCGCTCGACGACGCGTTCGAGCTGCTCGCCGCGCCCGATCTCGAACCGGCGCAGGCAAAGCGCGACCTTGGGAAACTGCTCGAACAGTTACCGGATCGCCAGCGGCTGCCGATCGTGCATGTGAAGCTCGAGGGGCTGTCCGTGACGGAGACCGCGAGATTGACCGGCTTGTCGGAGTCCGCGGTCAAGATTGGCGTACATCGTGGACTCAAGGCATTGGCTGCAAAGATTCGAGGAACACGATGAAAACGGATGACTTCATTTCCCTGCTTGCCACTGGCGTCACGCCGGTGGACCGCCGCGCGCTCACGAAACGCTTCGGCCTCGCGGTGCTGATCGGCGCGGCCGGCGCCACGCTGATCATGGCGGTGGTGCTCGGCATCCGGCGCGACCTCGCTGAAGTGGCGGTTACGCCGATTTTCTGGGCGAAGATCGCCTTGCCCTTATGTGTGATGATCGGCTCGCTGTGGATGTCGACGCGGCTTGCCCGTCCCGGCGTACGCACGGGCGGCAGCGGATGGCTGATCGCCGCGCCCGTCGCGGCGGTCTGGCTGGCCGGTGCCTATGTATTGATGGCCGCACCGGGCGAAGCAAGGCTCGCACTCGTGCTTGGCAAAACCTGGCGCGTGTGTCCGTTCAATATCGCGATGCTGTCGATTCCCGGCTTTATCGCGGTGTTCTGGGCGCTCAAAGGGCTGGCGCCGACCCGGTTGGCTCTGACGGGCGCGGCGGGCGGTTTGCTGGCTGGGTCGACGGCGACGCTGGCGTACTGCCTGCATTGCCCGGAGATGGGCATTCCGTTCTGGGGTGCGTGGTACGTGCTCGGAATGTTGTTGCCGGCGGTCGTTGGCGCGGTGCTCGGGCCGCGGTTGTTGCGCTGGTAGTTGGATCCGGTTGATTCCACGCAAACTCTCTTACGCGGATTCCTGGGCGGGCCTCGAAGCCACGTTAGTGGTCCGCCGATTTACCCCACACGATAGATCCTGGATGCTGTTTCAGGTAATCCGACAGCGCCGTCAGCGCGGCAAGTGTGCGGCGCAACTCGGTCAACGCCTGACGAATATCGGTGTGCATCGGTGAGTCCTGCTGCAGCGTGGCGGTTGCCGCATAGTCTTCCTCGACGGTATTAGGCACGGTCGGCAGTTCGACCCGCATACCACGTGTATCGATGCTGACAGCGGGCGCGTGCGGGAAGAAGTCCAGCGCCACATAGCGCTGGCCGGTCAGGACGCAACTGTCCGCGCAGACCCTAGGCGACCAGTTGATGCAGCAGCGCCCTGGCCGCCGCGCCGGAGCCTTGGCCGAGCGCCTCCCTGTAGTGTCGTCCGAGGCGATAGCGGTCTCGCGTTTCACTCTCTGTTGGGACTCTCGCCGCTGGAGGATTCGACTCGCGACCGGCTGTTCGATCGTCTCCTCGACGAAGCGAGCTGGCAAGGTTCGCATTCGCAGGCAAAACGTCGCAAACGGACCGCGGGCTGAGCTACGCGGTCACGTCAATCTGCTGTGCGGGTGTCGCGCTGGTTCCATCGTGAACGGCGCGTCGACGCGTGGGCGAGAGCGGGGGGTTTGCCCATCCTTATGTGCGATAGCTTGCGACTCGGCAGAGCGGATTCCGGTCGGTCGACACGGGCTCTTTATCGAACCTGTAAAACGAATGCGGGGTTGAGCACAGGATTGCATCGACGAGCGAGGGCGCAAGACGTAAGTCCAGCAACGCGGAAAGTGTCTGGCTGTAGTCTGTCGCGTGTTCAAACTGCGTGTGTGGCCAATCACTGCCCCACATCAGGCGCTCGGCGCCAAATGCGTCGATCAGTTGGTCCGTGGCTTCGCGCATGAAATTCGAGCCGGGCTTCGCGCAACGGTAAACGCCCGAGATCTTGACCCATACACGACCCGAACAGCCAAGCTCCAACAGGTCCTTGAACCCGCGGTCGCTGGTGCCGCTATCCAGGGCAGGGCGGCCAAAATGGTCGACGACGACCGGCAAGCCCACATCCAGCAAAGCAGTGATGAGTGGCGCCAGGTCCGACGCCTGCCTATGCAACTCAACATGCCAGCCGAGTTTCGATAACCGCCGCCATAACGTCGCGTAGCGCGCCGTGCCGATGTCGGGGAGCGTCTGCCCCACAAGGTTGAGGCGCACGCCGGTAATGCCATCGGCGTTCAGTTGCGCCAGGTCGTCTTCCGAAATATCGGGGGAAACGACCGCCACCCCACGCAGGCGGATCCGGTCCGTGGTCAACGCCTGTAAAAGATAGCTGTTGTCGGTACCGAGAAAACTTGGCTGGACCAGCACGGCATGTCCAATGTCGCTCGCGTCCAGAAGCCTCCGGTAAGCGTCCAGGGTTGCGTCATAGCCGGGTGCGTAGCGCCGTCCGTCCGCGAGCGGCAGTGTTCTTGCAAACACGTGCGCGTGCGTGTCGACGCGGGGCAGGACTCGCCGCGCAATGGGTGGTGCCTGAGTCATCGCTGGCTCCGGGGATGGTCAAGCGCAAACTCGGCATCGGCGACCGGCTGTGAAGACTGCTCGACGCCAGTCGGCCGCAACCGCCTACCGCGCGTTTCGGGAAGCGCCAACACGGCAACCATCGCCAGCCCGTACGCAATGGCCGCGTCGATACCAATCGCTGCTCCGAGCGACATCGAATGACTCATGTACCCGACCAGCACAGGAAAACCCGCCGAGGCGATCCGCCCAAAGTTGTAGCAGAAGCCGACGCCCGTGCCGCGCATGTCTGCCGGATAGAGTTCGTTGAAGAGCGCACCCAGACTGGCCGGAATGCCGGCGGCAAAGAAGCCGAGCGGAAAACCCAGCATGAGCATCTCCGTGTTGCTCAACGGAAGCATGACGTAAGCCAGGACCGTGACAATGCACGCAAAGGCGAAGAAGGCGATGTTGCGGCGGCGACCGATCCGGTCGAGCAGGTAGGCGCTCGCCATGCAGCCGCACCAGAAGGCAACGATGACGACGGCGAGGTATCCACCCGTGTTCAGGACCGACAGATGTCTTTCCTTTGAGAGGAAGGTCGGCAGCCAGGTCATGATGGCGTAGTACCCACCGTGAGCACCTGTACCGAGAATCGCGCCTACCACCGTGGTCTTGATGACGCGTGGCTGAAATACTTGTGCGACCTGTGCCCACACCGAAACGGACGGCTCAGTGGTAGCCGGAGCGATGCGCGCCGGTTCGCGAAGATTGCGGCGAACGTAAAGAACGAGGAGTGCCGGTAGCAGACCGACCCCGAACATGACACGCCACGCGGTGTCCGACGGTAGCCATGAAAACGCTGCTGCATACAGAAGCACGGCACCGGCCCAACCAACGGCCCACGCGCTCTGCACGGCTCCCATGGCCTTGCCGCGGTGTTCGGAACGGATGGTCTCCGCCATCAGCACTGCGCCGGCTGCCCACTCCCCGCCGAACCCAAAACCCTGGAGTGCCTTCAGGACCAGCAACTGGGGAAAACTTTGGGCAAACGCACATAGGAAGGTGAAACTTGCAAACCAGAGGATCGTAATCTGCAGCGTCCGAACCCGACCGATCCTGTCGGACAAGGCGCCCGCCAGCCAGCCGCCCAGCGCCGACGACACCAAGGTCACTCCGCTGATGGCGCCCGCCTGTGTGTGGTCGATGCCGTAGGCTGCAATGATGGCGGGGATTGCCAGGGTGAACATCTGCACGTCGAGGGCATCGAGGCCCCAGCCGGCGAAACAACCCCAGAAGGTGCTGCGTTCGAGGGGTGTCCCTTGTTTGTACCACGTGAGCATCGCTGTCTCCACTTGAATTCATATATTCATGTATATGACTATATGTGTAGTCTAGAGTCGTCCACGAAAATGTCATTGAGGATTTACCCTCGTCTTCACGGGTTGTTGTAAAGTGACCATTCCTGTGAACAACTAGATGAATGATGGATACGCAATCGTTCTCGGGCACGCCAGACGGTCGGTTGCCCCGATACCAGCAACTGCGCGACGACCTGGTGCGTCGCATTGCGGAGGGCGAGTGGGAGCCCGAAAAGGCGATCGCCACAGAGGCGGAGCTTAGCCAGTTCTACGCCGTGTCGACTGGAACCCTTCGCAAGGCGATTGATTTGCTGGTGGCCGACGGCGTGCTCACCCGCACTCAGGGGAAGGGAACCTTCGTGCGGCGTCCTCGCTTTGATTCGTCGTTGTTCCGCTTCTTCCGGTTCAAGTCGGTTGACGGCAAGCCGGTCCGACCGACAGCAAAAGTGCTCCGCCGCGAAGTCGTCAAGCCGGACGAGGGGATTCGCTCCACGTTGCGGATGAAGGCGACCGAGAAGGCGGTTCATCTCTCAAGAGTACGGCTGATTGACGGGCAACCGGTCTTGTCGGAAGAAATATGGCTGCCTCGAAGCCGTTTCGAAGGGCTGGCGACACTCCCCCTCGGCGATTTCGAAGACTTGCTGTATCCGCTCTACGAGCGGCTCTGCCGGCAAATCGTGGCATCGGCCAGGGAAATTCTGAATGTCGAGCAGGCCACAGAAGCCGATGCAGCGCTTTTGCGTATCGATGTTGGCAGCCCGGTCATTCTCGTGCACCGTGTGGCATCCGATTTTGCCGGAACACCTATTGAATGGCGCACCACGCGTGGTGCTGCGTCAGCCTTCCAGTATCAGGTCGACATTCGCTGACAGCGCGACTTCCTTCTTTCCGCTCCGAACATACGAACATAGGCAGGCGGCCTGCTGAAACAGCAGCGCCGCGTGCGTTCGTACGCCCGTCCGTCCGGGTTATACCTCATTGCAGATTGGCGTCAAACATACAAACATATATATGACTATATAAATTTGCTTGTTTTCGTTTGACCGGGCGCTCTGCGAAACGCCAGTCACGGCAGCGGGCATGGACCTTTGGAGCGAACATGTCTACGGCGGTTATACGCGAGCAGCAGGTAATGAGGAAAATGGCATGGCGGCTGATGCCGTTGCTCATCGTCATGTTTCTCATCGCATTCATCGACCGGCAGAATGTCGGTTTCGCGAAACTGGAAATGGTTCAGGCGCTCGGCATGACGGAAGCCGCCTACGGGTTGGGCGCCTCGCTGTTTTTTATCGGCTACCTCCTGTTCGAGGTGCCCAGCACTCTGGCATTGCATCGTTTCGGCGCCCGCACCTGGCTTGCGCGCATCATGATTACGTGGGGCGTCATTACGGTGTTAATGGCGTTCACGAAGTCGCTGCCGGTGTTTTATTCATTCCGGTTCGCACTGGGTGTTGCAGAGGCCGGGTTCTATCCAGGTGTCATTTACTATCTGACGCAGTGGTTTCCTCAAAGCTACCGGACGCGCGTGCTCGGGCTGTTCACACTCGGCAGTTCGCTCGCGAACATGTTAGGTTCGCTGGTTGGAGGCATGCTGCTTTCCTTGGGTGGGACACTGGGACTGGCTGGTTGGCAATGGGTCTTCCTCGCGACCGGCATTCCGGCAATACTGATTGCGTTCGTAGCACTGAAGTTTCTGCCGAGCTCGGTCAAGCAAGCGACTTTTCTCTCCCGGGACGAGCAGGACATTGTGATCGCGGCGCTCGAGCGCGAAGCGTCCCCCGAGGCAAAAGAGTCACGACCATGGGCCGCATTGCTCGATCCGAAGGTGCTTATGTTTGCCGCGACCTACATGATGATGTCGACGTCGCTGTACGGTGTCACGTACTGGATGCCTACGTTGGTCAAGAGCTGGGGCGTTTCTTCGAGCGTCAACGGCCTGCTCAACATGATTCCGTGGGCACTCGCGACACTTCTTCTGCTTTGGCTTCCCGGGAAACTCAAGCGTGAGCAGGTGGTGCTAAAAGCAATGGTCGTGGTGGCAGGCATCGGCGTCGTATGCTTTGCTTCCAGCCTCGTATTGCCGACCGTGCCGTTGCGCTTTATTGCGCTGTGTTTGGGCGGCGCCTGTATTCCTCTGCTGTACCCTTGCTTCTGGTCGCTGCCCCCGCGTTTCTTTTCCGGCGCCCGCGCCGCAGCAAGCGTTGCGGCTATCAACTGCATCGGCAATCTTGGCGGGTTCTTCGGACAGAACCTGATGCCGTACGTTGGCAAAGTCAGTAATAGCCACGTTGCACCAATGCTTGTTCCGACAGCATGCCTGTTGGCTCTCGCAATTGGGACCGCCATTGCATCGGTAGTGGGTGGGCATCGCAAGGCGGCGCTTGCATCTTCAACGGTTTCGCTTTGATTAAATCGCTGCCGCTCGATGCAGTAGCCTCGGACTGAGATTCGGCCACTTCGAGACGCTCGCCTGGGCGGATTCGATGGCCGCTCGATAGCCGCGAGCGGCCGATTGATCTCATCGCGCCGTCGCTCGTTGAAGCGATTAACCCCCGGCCCGCTTAGCGTTATGGCCGTGCTTTTTGAGTGCCTCAATGACCCGCTCGCAATGATCGCCTTGCACTTCAATCACGCCGTCCTTGACCGTCCCGCCAGAACCGCAGACCGTGCGCAGCTGCTTGGCTAGCAACGCCAAAGCGAGCGGCTCGAGCGCCAGCCCTCTTATGAGTGTCACGCTCTTGCCTCCGCGGCCCTTGGTCTCGCGAGACACTCGCACCGCACCGTCACCCGCCTGCGATGTCGCGGCCACTGCCTTGCAGACACAGTCCGCGAGCGGGCGCCTGCACTCGGGGCACATCCGCCCGCCGTCGGTGGAATAGACAAGGCCGCCTTTTGAACTACTCTTCATGATTGGCTTACTCGAAGACGCTTATAATTCGGGAATCGGGGCGAGTTTAGCAGGTGTGCTTCAGTAGCCGACCATGGCCAGGTGAGGTCGCTCGGAGCTTGCGGATAGTGCGAGGGGTGGGCCGCAAAAGAGCGGTGCGTTGAACTCATTCAACCAGCTTTCCCACGGCCGCTATCTGCCATGCTGTCCGCAATCGAAGTCGACTGGCAAGGTGCGTGATCTTTAAGCGCGCCGTGGGCCGCCGCGCACAGGACGGTTCGATCAGATGCATGACGCAAGCGATTGAGTCGATTACGCCTTCTCAGGAATCGACCGCCTTGAACAGCCGATTCTTGTCGAGCGTGGCCGGGTCGAGTGGCTTCTCGGCGCCTTCGGCGGACAGCGGCGGGCTGGCGTCTTCCAGCGCGCGCCCGGTATAGCGGCTTCGTGGCCGTATGACCTTGCCCACCCGCAACTGCTCGATACAATGGGCGAGCAAGCCCACGCTGCGGGCCGTTGCGAACAACGCGAACGACGTATCGCGTGGCAAGGCCAACTGGGCCGCAAGAGCCGCGAGCGCAACGTCGATATTCGGCTGGAGTCCGGTCAGCTCGACCACCTTGTCGATGAACGAGACGAGCTCCCGAGGTGGATTCAACACTTCGAGCAAGGCGGCCGCTCGCGGATCGCCGTCCGGATAGAGATGATGTCCGAAGCCCGGTATCGGAATGGCCGACTGCAAGTGATGAGCAACGACGTGTTCCGCGCCGAGTCGTCCAACGTCGTCGAACACGGCGCGCACGCGGCCCGACGCGTCGCCATGCAGTGGGCCCGATAAGGTCGCGAGTCCCGTGAGCAGGCATCCCGGCAGCGATGCGCCGGTGGAGGCGGTAATTCTGGCGGCGAACGCCGAACTCGTTATCTCGTGGTCGGCCACGAGAACCATCGCACGGCGGATGAGTTCGGCGGCATCGCGGTCCTGGCCCCAACCGAGCGCGAGCCGCTCATGTGTCCCAAGTGCATGCGCGTCACCACGCGCGCCAAACGCTTGCGCGATGAGCGCCACGAGCCGGCCGGCTTCGACATGCAGTGCGCTATCCGTGCGTCCGATGGTCGAGTGCCCGCTGGCCGCGAGTGCCGCCAGCGAAGTGAACGCGCATTGCCTGCCACGCTCGTGGCCCTGCAGCGGCAGACCACCGGCTTCGAACGAAACGGGCGCGCGCGCATTCCAGAGAATGGCCGCTACTTCCTCGAGCGTCGCCGTGTCCGCTAGCCGGATGCTATCGCGTCCCCGGTAGTACGGCCGACCTTTTGAGAACGTGGTGATGCCGCTGTAAATGCAGGGCTCCGCACCGAATATCATTCCGGCGGCGAGCGCCTCGCGCTTACGTCCCACCTGCTTTTTGCGGCACAGACCGGCGACGTCCTCCGCACGATAAAGGCTCTTGCGCGGGTCATGCGGGTCCGGCATGACCGCAATGGTGCCTCGACTGACGTACGCGTAGACAGTCTGCGCCTGCACGCCGAGTTGTCGGGCCGCTTCAGTCAGAGTTATCCAGTTTCGCATGGGATGACAGGCAAGTGATGCAGCACAACGCGGCAGAAGAGGCGTTACGATGCTGGTCGCGCGTTGCCTATGAGCGCGACCAATCCAGCGTCAATAGTGACGTTTTTTCAGGTGAAAGTCATCTCGGCGGGGCGTCGCTCCAGAATCTCGACGAGAATGTCGCCCGGCGCTCGTACGAAGCAGGCTCGGACGCCGGCGCGAACCTGCTTGACCGGCGCGACGATTTCCGCGTCACAGCGCAACAGATGCTCGAACGCGGCGTCGAGATCGTCCACCACCACACCGAAATGATCGATGCCCTGTCTTTGCTCGCCCTGAGGAAGCCGGCCGGCTTGCGCGTTCGCCAGCGGCGTGATGAAAAGATTGATGTTGCCGATGCGCAAATCCACGCGTCCCGGACGTCGCACGATTTCAGCGTTCAGACAACGCGCAAACCATGCGGCGGTCGCTTCGGCGTCTGCCGAGCACAGTTGCAGATGATCCCACTTGAATTCAATCATTCGATTTCTCTGAATAGTCGCAAGCGTCACAGTTCGATGCGGGAAAGCTTGCCCAGCAGCACGGAGTATGAGAACGCGCCGAGCAGGCAGATCGCGCCCATCAGGTTCAGAGCCCAGTAGAAGTGGCCGGTGTGGTGGGTGATATAGCCGATCATGAGCGGCGTGGTAACACCCGCGATATTGGCCGCGAGACTGGTGATGCTGCTCGTCAGTCCCACGTACTGCCGGGGCGCGATTTCGGAGACGGCGGCCCACGACATCGATCCCACGCCCTGCGCGAAGAACGCGATCGTCAGGATCGCGATCACGGCCTCGTTCGACTCGACGAAATTGACGAGCACGATCGAAGCGCCGAGCAGCGTGCCGACGATGAGCGGCGTCTTGCGCGCCGTGGAAATCGACACCCCGCGCCGGATGAAAAAATCCGACAGGGAGCCGGCAAGGAGAATGCCGAGCGTCGCGCCAATGAAAGGGAGCGCCTGGAAGATCCCGACCTTGATCATCGACATGTGGCGCGCTTCGATCAGATAGGTCATGAACCACGTGGTGAAGAAGACCAGCAAGGTGTTATTGCAGAACTTGCCAAGACAGATGGCGAGAATCTGCCGGTAGCTGAGCAGCTTGAGCGCCATGCGCCAGTCGAATTTTTCGCGTGCCTTGCGCGTCGTCGCGCCGTCATTGATGTACTGCAGCTCGGCGGCATTCACGCTCGCGTGTCGATGCGGATCGCGATACACCCGGTACCAGAGAAGGCTGAACAGAATGCCGAAGCCTCCCGTCACGAAAAACACCGCGCGCCAGCCGTACGCGGCGGAGATCCACAGCAACAAGCCGGTAAACAAGGGCGTGCCGATGTATTGGCCCATGACGTAGACGCTGGTTGCGAAGCCGCGCTCCCGCGCGGGAAACCACAGCGTCACGGCGCGTGCGTTCGAAGGGAAGGCGGGCGCCTCCAGTGCGCCAATCGCGAGCCGCGATCCGAGCAGCATGTGATAACCGCTCGCGAGACCCTGCGTCAACGTGGCGAAAGACCAGCCGACTAAAGACAGCGCATAGGCAATGCGCGAGCCCAGAACGTCGGTCAGCACGCCGCCGGGCACGAGAGCAATGGAATAGGCGAGGCCGAATGCTGCGAACAGTTCGCCCATTTGCATCCTGTCGAGCCCGAGCCCCTTCGAGAGACCCGGTGCAACGATGCCCAGCGCCGAGCGGTCCACGTAGTTGAGGATAGTGGCCACGAGCAACATCGAGAGCACGACATACCGGATTCTGGAGCGTTTCGCGGTATCCGCGAAGGCCGCGTTTCGCGGCGGCAAGGTTTTTTCCTCTATGACTTTCATCGGTGTCTCCATAACATTAGCCTGTTGTTTTTTTATTGGCGAAAGGGCGATCTATCCGCGGCCGACGAACGGCATGGCGCTCGCCATGATGGTCATGTTGAGCACATTGGCCTCGAGCGGCAGACTGGCCATGTGCGCGACGGCATTCGCAACGTGCGTCACGTCCATTCTTGCTTCAGGTGCCAGACGTCCGTCCGCTTGCAGTACGCCGCGGTTCATGCGTTCCGTGAGCGAGGTGGCCGCATTGCCGATATCGATCTGACTGCAGGCGATGTTGAACGCTCGTCCGTCCAGCGCAATCGATTTGGTAATGCCGGTGATCGCATGCTTGGTCGCCGTATAGGCGATGGTATGCGGCCGCGGCGAGTGCGCCGAGATCGATCCATTGTTGATGATTCGTCCGCCTTGCGGGGATTGCGCTTTCATCAAGCGATAAGCGGCGCGAGCGCACAGGAACACGCCGGTCAGATTGGTGGCGACGACATCGTTCCAGAATTCGACCTCGTAGTCTTCCAGCGGGACGGCGCCCGCGTTGCGCCCCGCGTTGTTGAAGAGCACGTCGAGGCGGCCGAATGTCTCGGCGATCTGCGAAAACGCGCGCTCGACCGAGGCTGCGTTGGCGACGTCGGTCTGGAACACATGCGCTTGCCCACCGGCGATGCCGATTGCCTCCTTCGTCTCCAGCAGCGGTTCCGCTCTGCGCCCGAGGAGCGCGACGGCGAATCCGGCGTGGGCGAGCGCCATGGCGGCGGAGCGGCCGATGCCGGAGCCGGCGCCCGTCACGGCTGCAAATTTCTTCGATGCAGGCATTTCACTTCCTCTCGACAGGTCAATTGAACATGGGGTGCAGAGTTGCATTCGTGCCATGCGTCGAGCAATCTTGATTCATTGAATCAACATCTGAGCGCTTTGCCGATGGGGATCGCACCAGGGTTTTCCTGAGACGCGCGTTGCGTGCAGCGGCACGGACAAGGGGCTCGAAAGGAAAGGGATCGGGGCATGCAGCGCGCACCGGGACGAATAGGGGGCCCATCATTTCCGAGGAGTTGATTCATCCAATCAACATTGACGGCCCGGTCTGCTGTTTCGTAGTCTCTCGACGTCTGCCTACCCAAGGAAAAACCATGTCGAAAGATAACCGTACCAGGCTGTTGATTGCGCGCAAAGTTCCCATCGCCGTGGCGCAGCGCGCCGTGGCCGATTTTCATGCCTTCGTGACCGAGTCCGATATGGACTCGTGGTCGGTCGTCGACTTCTGCAAGAAGCACGAGGTGCCCGCCGTACTGATCGGCAAGAAATCCGGGTTGCAAGCGGAGCACATCGCCGCGCTGCCTTCGACAGTCAGGATCATTGCGAACGCGAGCGCGGGCTTCGACCACATGGACGTGGCTGCTGCCCGCGAAAGGGGAATCGTCGTCACGAACGCGCCTGATGCGTTGACCGAATGCACGGCCGATTTCTCGATGCTGCTCGTGCTCGCGGCCTGCCGGCGTGCGTCGGAGTACGAACGAATCATGCGCAACGGTTGGGGAAAATCATTCGGCATGACCGAAATGCTGGGGACGCGGGTCAACGGCAAGACGCTCGGCATTGTCGGATTCGGGCGTATCGGACGAGCGGTCGCGAAGCGTGCCCAAGGTTTCGGCATGCGCGTGATCTACACGGACATTAACCGTGCGCCTGAGTCGCTGGAAAATGGCGCGACGTACTACGCCAGCCTCGAGGATATGCTGCCGCACTGCCATGTGCTCACGCTGCACGTGCCAGGCGGCGGCGTCCCGCTAATGACAAAAAATGAGTTTGGGCTGCTGCCCAAGGGCGCGGTCTTTGTCAACGCGGCGCGTGGCGGTCTGGTGGATGAAGATGCGCTTTATGAAGCACTGACTTCGGGACATCTGTTCAGTGCGGGTCTGGACGTGTACCGGAATGAGCCGAATGTCGACAAGCGTTTTGCGGCGCTCGAGAACGTGTTTCTAACGCCGCACATGGCGAGCGCCACGATCGAGACTCGCGACCAGATGGGTTTCACGGCGCTGGATAACGTTGCCGCCGTGCTGGATGGGCGGCCCGCGTTGAATCCGGTGTGAATCCCGGCCTCGCGAATCAGAGCTTGTAAAGCTCGCGTGACGCAGCAGCGGGAGCGTCGCGAGGTCGTCCAGTTCCACCTGTGCTCAGCGGCCAACAGCGCGGCCTTGACCTCGTCATACAGCCCGCTGTGACCCGGCGCGTCGCGCTTCTCGCTGTGGATCAGTGCGATCCGTTTCGAATGGCGCCGAGCACGCGGGCAGGGCACGTGTGAGACGGTCGGCGCGTAGTGCCCGCTGTAGCCCGATGGCAGCGGAATCGATCGGCTGTCCTTTCTCCGTCAGCGAAAGCGCGTTTCACAATGCGGGATTCCGCGAAAATCTCCGGATCAGCATCATTTCGTTGTTTGAAAAGTGGTTTTGCATCGCAAAAATTGCCGCGTATCTATTTGAAATATAAGAGAAAAATATGTCTTATGTCTTATATAAGACTTGGGCCGGGCGGCATTACTATTTAGTCATGCAGCTCGCTTCGAAAGACGCAGCGACGCCGCGCTGAACCACTTAGTTAAACGCGCTTTGCTTTTAGGAGAGTCACATGGCCCAATATCAAGACGACATTCAGGCAGTTGCTGGTTTGAAAGAGAATCACGGCAGCGCCTGGAATGCCATCAACCCCGAGTACGCGGCGCGCATGCGTGCTCAGAACAAGTTCAAGACGGGCCTGGACATCGCCAGGTACACGGCGAGGATCATGCGCGCCGACATGGCGGCTTACGATGCCGACCCGTCCAAATACACCCAGTCGCTGGGCTGCTGGCACGGGTTCATCGGCCAGCAGAAGATGATCTCCATCAAGAAGCACTTCAACAGCACGGAGCGCCGTTACCTTTACCTGTCCGGCTGGATGGTGGCCGCGCTGCGCTCCGAGTTCGGCCCGCTGCCCGACCAGTCGATGCACGAAAAAACTTCCGTCAGCGCGCTGATCCGCGAGCTGTACACGTTCTTGCGCCAGGCAGACGCCCGTGAACTGGGCGGCCTGTTCCGCCAGCTCGACGCCGCCCAAGGCCCTGCCAAGGCCGCCATCCAGGAAAAAATCGACAACCACGTCACCCACGTCGTGCCTATCATCGCCGACATCGACGCGGGATTCGGCAACGCCGAAGCAACGTATCTGCTGGCCAAGCAGTTCATTGAAGCGGGCGCATGTTGCATCCAGATCGAAAACCAGGTGTCCGACGAGAAGCAGTGCGGCCACCAGGATGGCAAGGTCACCGTGCCGCACGAGGACTTCCTCGCCAAGATTCGCGCCATTCGCTACGCCTTCCTGGAACTGGGTGTGGACGACGGAATCATCGTGGCGCGTACCGACTCGCTGGGCGCCGGCCTGACCAAGCAGATCGCCGTGACCAACACGCCGGGCGATCTGGGCGACCAATACAATTCCTTCCTTGATTGTGAAGAATTGTCGGCCGACGAACTGGGCAATGGCGACGTCATCATCAAGCGTGACGGCAAGCTGCTGCGTCCCAAGCGCCTGCCTAGCAATCTGTTCCAGTTCCGCGCCGGTACCGGCGAAGCGCGCTGCGTACTGGACTGCGTCACCGCGCTGCAAAACGGCGCAGACCTGCTGTGGATCGAAACCGAAAAACCGCACATCGCCCAGATCGGCGGCATGGTCAGCGAGATTCGCAAAGTCATCCCGAACGCCAAGCTGGTGTACAACAACAGCCCGTCGTTCAACTGGACCCTGAATTTCCGCCAGCAGGCGTATGACGCGTTGAAGGCCGCGGGCAAGGATGTGTCGGCATACGACCGCGCGCAGCTGATGAGCGTGGAATACGATCAGACTGAACTGGCAAAGCTCGCCGACGAAAAGATCAGGACTTTCCAGGCGGATGCGTCGCGCGAAGCAGGTATCTTCCACCACCTGATTACGCTGCCGACCTATCACACCGCGGCATTGTCGACCGACAACCTGGCCAAGGAATACTTCGGCGACCAGGGCATGCTGGGTTATGTGGCTGGCGTGCAGCGTAAGGAAATCCGTGAGGGCATCGCCTGCGTCAAGCACCAGAACATGTCCGGCTCGGACATCGGCGACGACCACAAGGAGTATTTCAGCGGCGAAGCGGCGCTGAAAGCGGCGGGGAAAGACAACACGATGAACCAGTTCTGATATCGGCATTGTCGTAAGCAAAACGCCAACCCGTCCGGGTTGGCGTTTTTTTGTCATGACGATTCAATCCCGTAGTTTGATGCTTTCCAGGACATCTGACACTCCACATCGGCGCCGACTTTTTTCGACCGAATCGGCCACAACCTGTCATTCAGTGAGCAGGGAAACCCGCCGTTTGACCGGCTGCAGTACTCCGGAAGGTGACTGACGAGCTACATGCACAATTCGGCCTGAGACGCCATTCGCGTGTTGATGCCGGCATGCCCGCTCACTCCAGCACAGCGGTCGTTTGACAGCGGCAATCGCGAATGGATGCTGTGACATCGATGAATGCGTACTGCCGGCCAGGTTCAGACACTCGACGTCGCTGGCTAGATCGTCAACAATCTGTGCATTCAAAACTGCAGCAGTACAAATGCAACCGATTATGGGGCGAATATGGGCTTGCGGGGATTGCTGCTGAAAGGCATCGCTGTCATTGTTGTCGGCGTAATTGGAACCCTTTTTGTCCTGCACGAAGATAGCAGCGTGCATGCTGACATTCTCATCGATCGGCCGCCTGCCGATGTCTGGAACGTCGTATCGAACAGCACCGCGTATCCCGATTGGAACCCCTTCATTACTCGTGTTGACGGCGACTTCAGGGAGGGAGAGACAATCCGCATCGTGCTAGGCATTGGACCGGATTCGATGGTATTCAAGCCGACTGTTCTGGTCGTTCGCCCGGAACAAGAACTTTGCTGGCGTGGCAGTGTATGGATTCGTGGTGTCTTCGACGGCACACATTGCATTCACCTCACGGCCGTAACTGGCGGCACTCATCTTGAGCAAACGGAGTCTTTTTCGGGATTGCTCGTTGGGCGGTTGACGAAAGACGTAACCGAGGAAACTCGGCGGAACTTTCAGGCGATGAATGCTGCGGTTAAGCAGCGCGTGGAAACGAAAACGCCCTGAGCGCCCGCTTGTCGCGCGACACCCAACGGTGTTAATGGCCGCAGTCGCTGGTCGGCCAGTTTCGGCTGGTCGACGCCGACGTGCAAAACGTCGACAATCGCGACTCATAGCGGGTTAAGCGCTTTTTTGCACTTCCTACAAAAAAGGACAGCACAGGTGGGCGAAAACATACAGAGGTCAACCCTAGAGGGCCTGTATTCTGCTGGGATAGCTGCTTGTTATCTTGCCGCTTTTTGGGGGCGCTTCGGCATAAACATCTTCCAGTTTGCAGGACTGAGTGGGTTCGCAAGCTTGGCAATGTATCCGCTAATGACCGCGATCGGAATAAACATCCTGGCGTTTCTTGCGCTCGGAATCGGACGAAAGTCAGAGTCGGCACCAAACACAGACAGAAGTCCTACATTTTTTTGGCGGGTAGCAAATAAATATCTGCACATTTGGGAAACCTTCGGACCGGTTGTCGCGCTCATTCTCGTTGTTGCCATCTCCGCCCCAGAAAAATGGTTTGCCTTGCTCTTCTTACTTGCTCCTTGGATCAGGAGACTCGCGGATCTGCCGTACTTCGCGCAGATTCTTCCTGAATTCAAACTCCGGCTTAGAACTGTCTACTGGCTTGTGGCATTCCCGGTCCTGACTATCGGACTTGGTGCCTCAAATGCGGACCTATATTTCTCAGGCGACGAATCGCGTATCGTAGCGGCGACGGGAGCTGCTACCGGATTGCAGTGGGATCAGGAGCATCCCATCGGATACTTGGGTTTTGCGGGCGGCACGTACTTTTTGTTCGAAGGCAAGACGGGTAGCGTCATTATGTTGAATCAGGCCGTCGCAGGGCCATTGACGATTCAGGTTAATTCACCAAACGGGCGGCAGCGAAAGCCTCCAGAGTGGCGTCGCAACTTGCTTCACAGCCTCGCCAGCGTCCATTTGTGACCTTGTGGGAGACGGCCACCTTAGGGATGCTCGTGTATCCGGCGGAAAACGACTTCGCTCACAAACAAGAACCACGGGGGAATCATGCAAATCAAAACCATACGCCAGCTTATCCGTTGGGTATTTCCGTTGGCCATTGCAGCTTACGGTGCAGCCGCGCAGGCCGAGGACGAGGTGACACTTTTCAACGCGAGGGGCGCAGCCGAGGCGTACATCGCTATAGACGACGGGCTGACCATTTACTTGTGGAGCGGCAAGCCCGTGGCTTACCTCGAGAAGGCTGGCACCGACGAAGGCTACAACGTCTACGGGTTTAACGGAAAGCACCTTGGTTGGTTCGCAAAGGGGGCAATATATGCCCACGATGGGACCGCGGCATGCGCCACAGCTCAGGTCATGACGTCCGCGACCCAGCTCGAACCGCTCAAATCTCTCAAGGAACTCAAGCCCCTTCAGTCATTGACGGAGCTTTCGCCTCTCCAGCCGGTGCTCGCCAGCAGATTCGGTGATACGCCGTGCCGTTTCCTTTTAGGCGCGGGGTCAAAATGAACTGATGTGGAGTGTCGCTACGCGGGAGACTGACAGGGATGGCCGATCACGAGTGGCAGCTTCGGAGAAATGTGAAAGTCCCCTGCGGGTCGATCACAGGCGTCGCCGCTCGGCCCAGAGTAGCACCGCCACGAACACGCACGAAGCCGTCAACGTGTTTGTGGAGAAAGGAGCGCCGACGCGTGTTTGAGACATACCTCCAAGCCCTCATGGGGTCAAATATGAATCCAAGGGGATAAGCTCGACGGCCCATCCGCCTTCTTCGCCCAGCTTGGCCGCCGGGTGCATGGAGGCGATGCGCAACGCCTCGTCATGGGTATCTGCCTCGATGACGAAAAGGCCGCCCACGACTTCCTTCGACTCGGTGTACGGCCCATCGATGACGTGCGTCTTCCCACTGCGCGGGCGGAGCGTCCTCCAGGTGTCCAGATCGCCAAGCGAAGCGGAAATCAGTACCTTGCCGGTAGCTCTCATCTTGTCGTCCAATGCGGGGCATTGGACGACTAATTTCTTGACGTCGTCTGGCGCCATCGCGGCGAATTTTTCGGGGGTAAAGTAGGCCAAGCCGAGGTATTTCATGGGAGATCCTTTGGGTGGGAATATCCTGACGACGAATCTGATGATCGAAAATCGACATCTTTTCTTGGGGAGTCTGTAGCGAGTCTCGCCAGCCTGTCCGCTTTGAGTCCGGAATATGCCGGATGCATGAGGCAGTGGCCGGCCAATCACGGTCGCTCGACACCAGCCCCAAGATAGCTAACAATCGACCAACTCCTCGTCCTGCAGCTCGCAGTGCAGAAGCTACACCTTGCGGCGGATCGGCTTCTCTCAACGGATGCATTGAACCTATTCGGCGATTGGTGCATCGCTGACACCGATTTGGCTTTAATACTAAATCGCCTCGTCATGAATGGCGATGACGTCCCCACAAAGTTGGCATCGTACGCAGCGCATCAATGAGAACGAGCGTCAGTGCAGCAGTAGGGCATGCTGGAGCGGCCTCAGCTGTGTCCATCAACGCAAGCAGCAGGACTTCCGTGTGGGACGACAGTCAGTCAAGGTTGAACGTTCGACAAAGTCGCCTGGATCGTCAACAATCGACGAACGAACACCTGAGAACGACCGTCATCCATGACACCGCCCATGAAAATTGCGTCCCCTGTTGCGCTTATTACCGGTTCGACTTCTGGCATTGGCGCTGCCATCGCTCGGCGGCTCTCAAGCGAAGGATTTTCAATCGTTTTGCATTCGCGCAGTTCGGCGGAAACAGGGCAAGCATTGGCCCGTGAGCTTGGCTCGGCGATCTACGTCCAGGCCGACTTGGCCGATGATATGGACAGGGTGCGCCTGGTACGTGAGTCCGTCGCCGCATGGGGGCGACTCGACGTTCTGATCAACAATGCGGGGATCAGCCGTGTTATCCCGCATGGTGATCTGGCTGCGGCTACGCCGACTGTCTGGCAGGAACTCCACGAGGTCAACGTAATCGCCCCGTTTCGTTTGATAGCTGAAGCGGAACCAGCATTACGTGATGCAGCTCGACGGGGTCGCCCTGGTAGCGTGATCAACATCAGTTCACATGCGGGTGTTCGACCTAAGGGCGCGTCAATACCATACTCGGTCACGAAGGCTGCGCTGAACCACATGACCCGCTTGCTGGCGCTATCACTCGCGCCTGACATCCGGGTGAATGCTGTTGCGCCAGGGCTAGTCGACACTCCATTGACCGCGGATTGGACGCAAGCACAGGAACTGTGGAAAACACGAGCCCCAATGCGGCGGTCGGCTAGCCCCGAAGACATTGCTCAGGCTGTCGCGATGCTGGTCGCATCGGACTATCTGACCGGAGAAATTCTGCTATCGGATGGTGGGTTGAATCTCACGTAGTGAACCGATGTCTTAGCTTCGAACTTCAGAACTCGTCCAATACCGGCCGCTCGACATTAGCAGACACATCGCTGACAATTTCAAGTCTTGCCATTGGGCCGTTCTTCATTCGAATCCGGTTCCTCTCGTGATCTCATTTTCCGATCCTGTCGTGGCACTCGTCCTACGGCGACCGATACTGGGCGGTAAATTCTGACGAGCCACGGGCCATCTACGGCCCGGTCAAAGAAGGGCGTCTGTAAGGAGCACGCGGATGATTCAAGGGCATCGCGACCAGCAAGCAGCGAACGGATTCACGCCTGTCTGGATGGATATCGCGTTCAAGGAACGAGGTGTCAAGCGTTACGGCGCGGGCGAATGCAACCCGAGGATCGCCGAGTATAACGAAAGCACTCAATTGGCAGGCTACGACGACAAGATCGCATGGTGTTCGTCATTCCTCAACTGGTGCATGAAGCAATCGGGCATTGCAGGAACGCGGTCGGCCTTGGCTCGCTCCTGGCTAACTTGGGGAAATGAGCTCGGCGTTCCAATCTACGGCTGCGTTGCAGTGTTGACTGCCGACGATGCCGTCGAATGGAAGGGTCATGTGGGATTCTTTCTGCGATCTGACGCCCAGCACGTTTACTTGTTCGGAGGCAATCAGCTTGAAGAGGTACGCGAATTAGCTTATCCGCTCGACCGTGTGTTGGCATATCGCTGGCCGTGAGTGAAGGCCGCGTTTTCCGCGGCACTTGAACGGGATCGGCAACGCCGCTATCTGAGAAGGACATTCAACCGGCGGTTCCTACCAGGAAGTGGCCTTCGGGTGCACACGAGCTATCAAGATCGCCGCGAAACCTGGCTCGGGCATGGCCCCGTCGACTGGCGAATCTGTAATTGCGCATGCACCTCGTGTCCACGTTGAACTGGCTTGCCGTCGAGTGCGTCGAGCAGGTGTTGCGCCGCAAGCCTTCCAATCTCGGCGGTGTCGACCCGCATGGTCGTGAGCGCGGGACGCATCTCTTTGGCGATCGCGAGATCGTCGAAGCCCGTCACGGACAATTCGCCTGGAACGGCAATCCCCAGATCCTCCGCTTCGCGCAGCACGCCCAAAGCAATGTGGTCGTTGCCGCAGATGATCGCGCTCGGGTGCTCGCCTGCCGATTGCCAGATCGAGCGCAAGCTGCGCCGCCCGAATTCGATCGTCGATTCGCCTTCGAACAGGTGCTCCGGCCTGACGGCGAGGCCGTGGCGTTCGAGCGCCGAGCGAATGCCCGCGAGGCGCGCCTGCACCCGGTCGTTGTCGCGAGTCGGCTGAATGCAGACCGCGAACGAGCGGTGGCCAAGGCCAATCAGATGTTCCGTTATTTCAACGTAGGCCGCGTGATTGTCGAAGCCGATACAGTCGTGCGGGCTGCCCTCGCGATACGCATACGTGACCGCATAAGGCACCCGATAGAGCCGCAATGCATCGAACAGTTCGGCCGGATGCGCCTCGCCGACGATCGCCATCGCCTCGACGCCGCGTGCCAGCATCGCGCGCACCTGCACGATCGCCTGCGCGGGGTCGTAGTTCGAGCAGCCGAGCACGAGCGTGATGCCGCGCGCCGCGAACGCCGCCTGCATGGCGCTCACCTGCGAGGCGAACACCTGATCGTCGAGCGTCGGAATAATGATGCCGGCGATATGGCTGCGCGTGGACGCGAGCGCGCGTCCTGCCGCATTCGGAAACCAGTTGAGCGTGAGCGCGGCGTGCTCGACGCGCTCGCGCACGCTGGCCGAGACTTTGTCCGGCTCGTTGTACACCCGCGACACCGTCGCCGTGGATACCCCCGCGAGCTTCGCGACATCCGAGAGCACGGTGCGTCCTGTGTTGCGGCGAGCGCGGCTCGTCGGCGTTCGGGCCGGGGCCGTATCGGAAGCGGGCGCGGGAGAATCAAAGGAGCGGGGCATCGGATCAGGAAGTGACGGTTGTACGAAGGCGGATGCAGCAAGCGCCGTCATCATACCGTCGCGGCGTTCCGCCGGGTGCGCGCGCGTTTGGGCTCATGCGGGCGCCGAGAGAGCGGCAATACGCGAACGGAAATGTCCGGTGCCGGCGACGATCTTGTCGAGCACCGCATCGAGCGCCCAGAAACGCTCGCGAACGTCGTAGTCGATCACGCGGCAGCGAATCGACTCGAACGTGCCGATGCGCTGATGGTAAATCTTCGCGAGCGCCGGATAGCCCAGCGCTTCAGAAACCGCGGAGACCACGAGAAACGTCGACAGTTCCTCCGCGAGTGCTGGGTCCTGAGCTGCATCGTTGCGCAGCCACTTGTAGAGGTCCGGGTGAAAGTTCGTGAACACGCCGTTGAAACCTGCCGAGCCGGCCTTCATCGCGTTCCACGCGATCGCTGCGTTGGCGTTCAGGATCTTCAGCGGCGAACCCTGCGCCATCGCGACGCGCCGTTTGACGGTCTGGAGATCGCAACTCACGTCCTTTAGCATGATGAAGCGGCCGGTGTCGATGCACATCTTCAGTTCATCATCGGAGAGCAGCCGCCGATACGGCGCCGGGCATTCGTAAAGGCCGAGCGGAATGTCCGACGGAAGGCGCTCGAGAAGGCGCTTGAGATTGGCCGTGAAGACCTCCGTTCCCTCGTGCTTCGGATCGAGCCGGTTCGTCACGAGCACGATGCCTTGTGCGCCCGTCGATGCGGCGACGCCGAGTTCTTCCGCCTGCGCCTCGGGATCGTCGCTGATGTGGCCGGAGACCACGACGGGAATGCGGCCCGCCACTTTTTCCACGACGAACCGGCCGAGTTCGCCACGCTCGGCGAGGCTCAGGAACTGCATCTCGCTCGACTGCGCAACGGCGAAGAGCGCGTCCGAGCCGTGCGCGATGTACCACTCGATCAGACGTTCGAGGCCGGCATAGTCGATCGCGCCGGAAGCGTCGAACGGTGTCAGCATCACGGGAACGATGCCTTCGATCGAAGGGGGGGAGTGCGTGGCACTTGTCATGGTTATCTCTCTGAATGGGTTGAATGGAGCTCGGCGCGCGCTCTCGTCACGCCTGCGCGCTAAAAGCTTCGACGTGTGCGGGCTTGTCCTCGATCGGCTTGCGTACGAGCAGCAAGTAGCTCATTGCACCGATGAACGCGATGCCTGCCGCCGTCAGCAGCGCGGGCACAAAAGACCAGGTCTGCGCGATGTAGCCGGTCAGAATGGGGGCGAGGGCGCCGCCCAGGAAGCCGCCAAAATTCTGGATCGCGCCGAGCGAGCCGACGCGGTTTGGCGGCGCGGCGGCGGTCGCGAGCGCCCAGGAACTGGCTGAAGCGGCGTTGGCCAGGAAGATCACCACCGAGATGCACGCGATCGCGAGCATATTGCTCTCGACGAGCGCCGCCGGAATCGTGAACGCGACCATGCCGAGCATCGCGATCACCACGGCGTTGCGGCGGCTCCCGACCGGATTTGTGCTGCGGCTCGTCATGAGATCCGAGAACCAGCCGGCCGTGAGCGAGCCAAGAAAACCGCAGAAGAAGGGAATCGATGCTGCGACGCCCGTATGCATGAGGCTCATGTGGCGTTCCATCGTCAGGTAGCCTGGCAGCCACGTCAGATACACCCAGTTGAGGTAGACGGAGCCGAAAAAGCCGATCAGCATGCCCCAGGTCGTGCCGTGCGAAAAAAGCGAACGCCATTCGGCGAAGGTGAGCGACTGCGCGGGCCTGCGATCCGCCTCGTCACCTTCGAGATAACGGCGCTCTTCTTGGGTCATCGTGGCCTTCGCCGGATCGCGATACACCGCAAGCCATACGACCGCCACGATCAGGCCGACGATGCCCGTCACGATGAACGCCCAGCGCCAATGGAAATTCACAACGAGAATCGACAGGCAGAGCGGCGCGAGCGCCGTGCCGAGCGGGGACGCCGAGTTGAAGATGCCGGTCGGCTTGCCGCGAGCGCGCAGCGGAAACCAGTTGCTGACGACGCGCGCCGCTGACGGAAACTGCGGCGCCTCGCCGATGCCGAGCACGATCCGCGCAAGGATGAACCAGCCGAAGGTCGAGACGAAGCCCCCAGCGGCCTGCGCGAGCGACCAGACGATCAGACCGAGGCCGAGCAGCTTGCGCGGCCCGACGCGGTCGACGAGACCGCCCACCGGCAATTGAAATAGCGCGTAGCTCCAGGAAAACGCGGAGAGCAGCAGCCCCATCTGACCCAGCGACAAGCCGAGATCATGGCGGATCAGCGGATTGGCCACGGCAAGCGTGCCACGGTCCAGATAGTTGACGATGCCGCTGACCATCAACAGCGTCAGCGCTACGGTCTGGGCGCGGCGAATTCTTGGTGGTGCCGGCTCAGGGCGAGGGGTTGTGCTCATGATCTTTTGTCTCCGGTTCATGTATTCGGTTGAGTTGAGGCGGGCCGCGCCGATGCGTTGTCAGGCGGCTTGGTGTTGCGCGTTCACTCCGGCTCGCATGGGATCGAAGTTTGCGCTCCGCGGCGTATTACGCTATGCGCTCAATCCGTCCTCAAAAAATGGTAGCGCTTACATTTTGTGACGTCGCGCAGATACGGAACTAATCTAAACGGTATTATTTCGCCGAAATCGAAGTGTTAGCGCTTACATTTTGGATCTAACCGGGAGAGATTGCAAGCGCCGGAAGGGCGTCAGCGGGTTAACGCGGATCATCCAAGCGGCCTTGTTCGACATCCTCTATTCTTATATAAGATATAAGAGTTGGCTTTACTGGCTTGTCGAACTTCGTGAAGATGAACCCGCGGGATTTTTCTGGACGCATCATCTCCGTCAGCACGAATGGAACGTCAATTCTCTGCGTAGCACGGGAATGTGGGAGCATGCGGGCAACACACGCCTCAACGAGGAGGGACGAGGGCGCGCGCATCGCGCGCGGGTATTGTGACGTGTGCTGCGCACAGACCTCGTTTAGCGAAAACTCGGGGTGCCTAGACTGCACTGCGCCCCCAGATCGGGATGCACCGGGTAACTGATCCGGACGCTAGAACGATATGACACGCTGCTCGCGCCGCTTGTCTATGGCGAAGGCAGGGCGAGTGAATCCGGCGAGTTGCCGCTATCCCTGGTTGCATTCGGCGTGGCCCGACTTGCCGTACGCAAAAACGCACGTTACTCGCGCCAGTTGCTCTTTGAGACGGGCACGCTGGGATACCGGGCGAACTGTACGATCCTTCGAGTCCTTATCGCTGTTTTGGGGCGGACCGAGATTGCAACTCGTAGCGGGTCGTTCACCTCTTGCCCCCGAGTGAAGATCAGACTGTTTTGCGTATGCTACGGCGAGCACGTCCCGTGGTGTGTTTCTCCGGAAACAGACTGAATGAGACAGTCCCGGATTGACTACCGGAGAGAACGTCGCGGGTGTTCAACGGGAGGGCGACCAGCAAACCAACGGTTCAGACACTCTCATCGTCCGCTCAAGTACATAATTTGACATAAGATAAATTATCACCAATTTGTATGTAGAGGCTAAGTTGTAATGTCCGCTTTTAGCCAAGTTCAAATGTCCGCTTCGAGGCGGCATAAGCTTACCCTGCGTCGATCCTCCGGCGCCGGAGGCTGCGATGGCTGCGACGGACAGGATCACCATGACGATGCGTGAGCTGGACAGGTTCAAGGTCATTCAGGCCGTGGCGGACGATCTGCTCAAACCGTGGCGCGCTGCGCAGCGGCTCGGCCTGACGACGCGACAGATACGACGGCTGGTCGCGCGCCTGCGTGGAGATGGCCCGGCGGGTCTGGTGTCCGGCCGATGCGCGAAGCCGAGCAACAACCGGCTCGATGCCGGCACCGCGGCTCGCGCGCTGGCGATCATTCGCGAGCGCTATGCCGATTTTGGCCCGACGCTGGCGTGCGAGAAGCTTTGGGAGTGTCACGGCATCCGGATGGCCAAGGAAACCGTGCGGCAGTTGATGACCGATGCCGGACTGTGGATTCCACGCCGGCAGCGCCCGCCGAAGATCTACCAGCCGCGGGCGCGGCGCTCGTGTGTTGGCGAACTGGTGCAGATCGACGGCAGCGAACATCCGTGGTTCGAGGAACGGGCGCCCGCTTGCACGCTGCTGGGTGTTCATCGACGATGCGACTGGCAGGCCGATGACGCTGCATTTTACGGCAACGGAATCGACCTTCAGCTATCTTGAGGCCCAGTCGAAGTATCTGATGGCACACGGCAAACCTGTCGCGTTCTATAGCGGCAGGTTTCGTCCGGTTTATCCACGCCTGCCGGGCGTTTGCCGTTTGCCAGCGGGC